>JAJQHT010000277.1 GCA_021199595.1 Oscillospiraceae bacterium | reverse complement strand
AATTAACAAATATAGGATATTCTGTCCAGACTACAATTCCGCAAGGCCCAAGTTATCCGTCGGATGCCGGACTGTGTATCTGTGACACCGGAAGTGTTTTATTTTATAACCCCAAAACAGTTTCGCCACAGGCATTGGCCCTGGTTGATAGTTATGTTGATAGTTATAAAGTGACTGTTGCGCAGGGCTATACGAGATGCGCCGTATGTGTTGTGGCGGAGCGAGCAATTATAACAGCCGACCACGGCATTGTTCGGGCTGTCAACAACAATAATATAAATATAAATATGGATGTGTTGGAAATTATGCCGGGCTATATAGACCTGGTTGGCTTCGATTATGGTTTTATCGGCGGCGCGTCGTTCAAGCTGGACGAAAACACCGTTGCGTTTACTGGTTTACTGGACGGACACCCAAACAGGACGGAAATTCTATCATTTCTGGCCAAACACAGCGTCAAGCCGGTCTTTTTAACCAATGACCCCATATTTGACATTGGCGGCGCTGTAGCGCTGGAATAATACATTTTCCCACCCCCTAAATTCGGCATAATATTAATTATGCCGAATTTTTAGTTAGTTTGACTATGGACAACAAGAGCCTCCCTCTGCTATCATTTAAGCATTGGGAGGCTTTTTTATGATAAACTACAAAGATGACTCGTCTCAGCCCATGCGGGAGTTTCTGGCCTATCATGACACCATCAAGGGTCAATCCGGCGCAACGGTGGATTCCTATTATTTAGACCTGAGAACCTTCACACGATGGCTATATATCAGCCGGGGCCTGGTTCCCAGGGACACAGCCATGGAAGACATCGACATTTCCAGGGCCAGCCTGGATCTTTATGGCTCCGTCACGTTGGCGGAGGTTTATGACTTTTTGGCGTATCTGTCCCGAGACCGAGAATTGAACGCCGCTTCACGAGCCAGAATGATTACAACTCTAAAGGGTTTTTACAAGTATTTCACCGTTAAGACCAAGGCTCTGACAACAAACCCCGTGGAGACACTGGACGCTCCCAAGCTCCAAAAGTCCCTCCCCCGTTATCTGACACTGGAGGAAAGCCAGCGGCTGCTCTCCGCTGTGGATGGGAAAAATAAAGAACGGGATTACTGCATTCTGTGTCTGTTTCTCAACTGTGGGCTGCGTATATCAGAAATGCGGGCTTTGGATTTATCTGACATCCGTGACGATTGCCTGCTGATACACGGCAAGGGCAATAAGGAACGTATGGTCTATTTGAACAGCGCCGCCATCGAGTCCATAAACAGCTGGCTGGCTGTGAGGAAAACCATTGCCGCTTTGGATGAAAACGCCGTGTTCCTCTCCAATCGCCGCAAGCGCATGAGCGTAGACGCCATACAGGTCATGGTACATAACACGCTTTTGAAGGCCGGATTGGATGCAGAGCAATACTCCCCCCACAAGCTCCGACACACTGCTGCCACGCTGATGCTGCAAAACGGTGTGGACGTCCGAACACTCCAGGAGGTTCTGGGGCATGAAAATCTGAACACCACCCAGATATACACCCATATTGCCAATGAAGAGCTTCAATATGCCGCCGCCGCCAATCCCCTGGCTGAATTCAGGCCGGAGGATAAAACGGACGAATAAAGCATAAGCGTACCTTAATTTTAGCCGCACTGAGCTAGTGCGGCTAAAATTATTAATGAATTATTATTTAATTTATCAAGCGCCGTTCCGGCTTTATCAGCCGGACACAAATGGGCATAGACACAGCAGCCATCAAAACGGCGGCGTAGGTCTCGGAAAACCAGGACGCGACGGGATAGCTTCCGGTGACAAGCTCCACGGCAGTCCACACGACGGCCACGACTACGGTCAGGAGCATACTGACCATGGCGGCCCGCTGATGGGCCTTCTTCCAGTATATCCCATAGAGAATAATAATAAAGATGGCCCCACGGAGGGCATACGCGCCGTATACCATGTCCAGTATCTGCCCCGCGTCCACAAGTAAAATGGCGCCCACAGCGCAGATGATACCGGCGGCGGCCACGGTGACACGATTTATCCGAAGCAGAGACGCTTCCGATTTCACCCTGAGAGAGCATATGTCTTGGCTGAACATGGTTCCAACCGCCAGAAAAATAGGCGACGCAGTAGAGAAAATAGCCGCTAGAATAGCTGCCAGCACTAGACCCCCGGCCACCGGCGGCAGATTCATCATCAGCGCGGACAGCGCCAGTTTTCCATCCGCAACTATATTTCCAGCCGTGTCCAGAAGTGTACCATTCATGCTCATGATACGCGCGATAACGCCCAGGAGAGCCGTAATGATGCCAAAGGGGGCCACCACCAGCGCTGTCCACATACAGGCTCTTTTGGCTGTGACCTCATCCTTTGCTGCAAGAACCGGCTGTATGCCAGCCTGGGCAGTGCAGGCCCCCAGCATGGAGGCAATAATCCAGGACAGCACCTTTGGCCAGCCGATAGAAAAGGCCCCCACATAATTGACCCCGGTTTCCCCATACAGCGCTTCTATCCCTTCCCTGAAGGCTGCGCTGCCGCCAATGCCTGATATGCCAAGAATGACTGCGAGAATCACGCCGAAATACATGACGGACAGGTGCATCATATTTGTGGCCGACACCACCTGCATCCCGCCCAGCATGGTATAGCAAATGATAACGGCGGCGAATATGACCACCGACCAGGCGTATGGCAGCCCCAGCAGCGACTGTCCCAGTTTACCAACTGCGACCATTTGCGACAGGCCTACCCCCAGCATCACCAGGCATAGAATCACGCTGGATACAACGCGGGCCTTTACGCCATAAAACCGTTCCACAATCCCCGGAACTGTCACCTTCTCCAGGCTGCGGTAAAGCCGTGCGAAGCACAGCGCCAGAAAAAGCACTCCCAATGCGTTTGCCAGAGTATACCACATTCCTGAAAGGCCATAGGCAAAGCCATATTCCGCTACACCGCTGGTGGCCGTGCCGCCCAGCCATTCCCCGGCAGAAGCGCACACAATGGCCGGAATCCCAAGCTCTGCCCCTCGAAAGGTGGCCCCGGTTCCGGCCTTTTGCTGTGCGCGGCATACAATCAACCCGATTCCTACTGTTGCCGCCGCATAGGCAGCCACTATCCAAACCTGCAGGCTCAAGGCCCATTCATCTCGCTTTCTTCAGATTCTCACTTAGTTGATTAACATTAGTATTATACCAAGGTTTTGCATATATGTCAACGTATAGCCTTCTTCCAAAGGGAAAAGGTTGCCGTCGGCCAAAAATGGTAGTATACTATGACTATGCGATACGACAAGCAAAGCAGAAAAATGAAATAAATCGGGAGTCTATCAATATGAAATATTTACTGGTCATAGGCGACGGCATGGCGGACACCCCCGTGCCGGAGCTGGGAAATAAAACACCGCTGGAGGTAGCGGATAAGCCGGTTATCGACGATCTCTCCCGCCGGGGCATTTTGGGCAGTGTTGTTAACTGTCCCAAAAAATTTGAGCCTGGCAGCGCTACGGCCATCATGTCTATTTTTGGCGCCTCCCCCCTGCGGTATTACCATGGCCGGGGGCCATTGGAGGCTGCCGCCCAGGATGTGAAGCTGGCAGATGGGGATATGGCCTGCCGTTGCAATATGGTCACATTGGAGGATGCGGATGTTCCTTACAGCCAGCGGCGCATTCTTTCCCACAGCGCCGGCTCTATTGAAGGAGACGTCTCCGACCGGCTGATTACGGAGCTTTGGGCAAGCCCTGAGTTTTCCGTACTCGCGGAAAAATACCATATCAGCATTAATCCTGGCTCCTCCTTCCGGCATTTTGCTGTCATGAGCGGCGCGGATATTACAGGCATTAAACTCATTCCGCCTCACGACCATTTGGGCGAGGTGATTGGGCCGCTCGCCCCTTCCGGCTGTGCGGCAGCTTTGGCATTAGAGGAGCTTCAGGAGGCGGCGTTCCGTTTTCTGAACCATCACCCGCTGAACGAAGAGCGCCGCGCTGCAGGAAAAATGCCCGCCAACGCTATATGGTTCTGGGCGGAGGGCACCGCTGCTGTGCTGCCAGATTTCCAGGAAAAATACGGCCATACAGGTGAGGTCGTTTCCGCTGTTCCCCTGGTGCAGGGCATCGCAAAGCTGTCTGGATTGCCAGCCCCCGTTGTCCCAGGCGTCACCGGGGAAATAGACACAAACTGGGAGGGAAAATGCGAGAAAACCATAGAAATACTCTCTCGCTGCGATTTTGCCGCCCTGCACGTCGAAGCTCCGGACGAGTGCACCCACAACGGGGACACACAGGGTAAGCTGCAAAGCATTGAATGGCTGGACAGCCGCGAGGTCTCCCCTATCTTGAAGTGGCTGCAAAACTGCGGAGAGGACTACCGCATCCTCATTCTCTCTGACCATAAGACACTGACATCCAACCGCGCTCATGACGGCGACCCCGTACCCTTCCTGATATACGACAGTCGGGAACAAAACTGCTCCGGCTTGTCTTACACGGAAGCAAACGGCCTGAAAACCGGCATCAACCTGCCGGATGGCACGGTGCTGCTGAATATGCTGTTTGAGCAATGATTATTCACGCCAATGGAAAACTGAATCTGTCTCTTGACGTGTTGGGCCGCGCTGCCGGGGGCTATCATGATCTGCGCATGGTAATGCAGTCCGTGACCTATGGGGATGATTTGGACATACAGCTGACGGAGGACGGTTCGTTTTTCATCGACCCTGGCCAGCGGTATCTGCCCCGGGATGAAAAAAACCTGGCACTTCAAGCCGCCAGGCTGTTTTTAGAGGGTACCGGCCTAGGGGCTAGGATACGGGTGACAAAGCGTCTGCCTGTGTGCGCCGGATTAGGAGGCGGCTCCGCAGACGCCGCCGCAGTGCTGGTAGCTCTGAATCAGATGACCAATGCGGGGAAAACCACAGAGGAGCTGTGCGCGCTGGGCCTACGTCTTGGAAGCGACGTACCCTTCTGCGTCCAGGGCGGAACCGCCTTGGCTGAGGGACGCGGTGAGATTCTGACACCCCTCCCCGCGCTGCCGGACTGCCCCATCGTCATATGCAAGCCCGCCTTTGCCATATCCACTCCGGAGCTTTTTGGCCGCATTGATGCAAGGCGCAGCCGTCTCCGGCCGGACACCAAAGGCATTCTGACTGCCCTGAATGCACAAGATTTATACGGTGTCGCACGGCGGATGTATAACGTATTCGAGGATGTACTGGATCGCCGCCAGAGCGCCGTGCCGACTATAAAACGTCAGCTTATAGATCTGGGGGCCGTCAACGCCGTCATGACCGGTACGGGCAGCGCCGTCTTTGGGGTTTTTGATAATGAAAAGGCCGCAAAAGCTGCCGCTGAGACCCTCTCCCCTTCCTGCCAAAACTGTGTTCTGACAAGGCCGTCAAATACAGGAAGCGTGTGCATGGAATAAATTCTTCATAATTCTTTATATGTATTGATTACAGCCTCTGTTCAATGTGAAGACAACAGAGGTTGTAATTCATAAAAGCAGACAAGAGAGCGGCGCCTATGGCTGCCGCTCTCTTGCTTTGTATTAAGGATAATCTTACATTTCGCCGGCGCGCATCTTGGCAAAGCACTCGCTGCAATACACGGGGCGGTCGCTCTTCGGCTCGAAGGGCACACGGGCCTCTCCGCCGCAGGCGGCGCAGGTGGCGGTGAAATATTCACGAGGGCCACGGGAAGCCGCTTTGCGGGCATCCCGGCAGGCTTTGCAGCGCTGCGGCTCATTCTGGAAGCCGCGCTCTGCATAAAATTCCTGCTCACCAGCGGTGAACACAAATTCCTGGCCACATTCCTTGCATACAAGGGTCTTGTCTTGGTACATTTTTGATCCTCTCTTTAGAAAATTTTCCCAATTTGGGCAGTATATTTGCGATCAGCTTGCGCTGTTCTCGCCTGAGGAGAGTTTTGCCAGCTTGCGCCGTATGCGCTGGATGGCGTTGTCTACCGCCTTCGTATCCCGACCAGACAGAGCGGCCATTTCCTCATAGGACAGACCGTCCAGATATAAGTCAAGAATTTGTGCCTCAAACTTTGATAGGCACTTGGAATAGGCGGAGATTAATTCTTTTTCGGTCTCTCTTGCTAGAACCTGCTCCTCGGGACTTTGCTGAAAATAGTGGACACCTAGGGACTGGGATTCATCTGAGAGGACTTCGTCTAAGGGCAAGCCATCATTCAGCGGGGCGTGCTTCTGACGGCCCGCGCTGCGGATGGCAGATTTTATACGGTTTTGGATACAGCTTTGAGCGTAGGCCCTGAAGGATGGGCCTTTTTGCGGGTCATACCCGCGAATGGCAGACAACAACCCCAGCATTCCTTCTTGGATAAGGTCTTCGCCGTCGCCGCCTGTTAGAAAATAAGGTCTCGCGCAAACGCGCACCAATCGGACGTACCGTTCCGCCAGCGCTTCCTCCGCTCCGCTTGCTTGAGCGCGGGCCAAGGCTTGAAGCTCTTCGTCCGAGGTTATTGTATAATTCATCATTATTATGTCATTATGTCTATAATTATATAACACCACACGAGGAAGTCAAGTCTTTTTTTCTCAAAAAACATAAAATTGCCAAAAAAATATCCTAAAAAGCCCTCAAATACAGGCGCACGGCCTATATATCAAGCTCTTGCTGACCTAAATACGCGATTCCCAGGTGCTCATACGCCTTTTTAGTGACGCATCGGCCTCGCATAGTGCGGGTCAAGAATCCTTGCTGGAGCAAAAACGGCTCGTAGACATCCTCCAGGGTGACGGCTTCCTCATTAATGGTAGCAGCCAGAGCCTCCAGGCCCACCGGCCCGCCGTTATACAGCTCGATGATGCTGCGAAGCATACGTCGGTCAACATTGTCAAGCCCGGCCTTGTCCACCTCCAGCCGAAGAAGCGCCTCATTGGCAATGGCCTTGGTAATAATGCCAGTTCCCTTTACCTGGGCAAAATCCCGTACCCGGCGGAGCATACGATTGGCGATACGGGGCGTTCCACGGCTTCGTGATGCAATCTCGATGGCCCCGTCAGGTTCAATCTCAATTTCCAATATGGCGGCGCTGCGCTCAATGATACGGTGCAGTTCCTCGACGCTGTATAGCTCCAATCTGAGATTAACGCCAAAGCGATCCCGCAGGGGCGCGGAAAGCTGGCCGGAACGGGTGGTAGCTCCAATAAGTGTGAAGTGGGGCAAATCAAGGCGTATGGAGTTTGCCGAGGGGCCTTTTCCAAGTATAATGTCGATGGCATAGTCCTCCATGGCGGGGTATAATATCTCCTCCACAGAGCGATTCAGGCGATGAATCTCGTCCAGGAACAGAATATCGTTTTCCTGAAGATTTGTCAGCAGAGCGACCAAATCACCTGGCTTTTCGATGGCCGGGCCAGAAGTGATGCGCATATTGACGCCCATCTCGTTTGCGATAACTCCGGCCAGCGTGGTCTTTCCCAGGCCCGGAGGGCCGTGGAGCAGGACATGATCCAGCGGCTCATTTCTCATTTTAGCAGCCTGAATGAAAACCGAAAGATTTTCCTTTGCCTTTTCCTGGCCAGTGTAGTCCGCCAGATATTTGGGACGCAGGGAGGCTTCCGCCGCGTCCTCCGGCAAGGAGGACGCTGTTGTAACGATCTCCGGCGTATCGCCGGAAAAGCTGATGCTCAAAGCGATCCCCCCTTCACTTCATCATATTTCGCAATGCGGCACGGATGGCATCCTCCAAGGAGAGCGCGTCCAAATCAAGCCCCCGAAGCGCCGCAGCGCATTCTGCGCGGCTGTATCCAAGAACGGTCAGCGCAGAGGTCACATCTGCAAGCTTGGAGTGTCCCCCTTCTCCGGCAGGAACCATTGGGTCGCTTTCGGGCAAGTATACCTCCGGGGCCTGTTTTTTCAGCTTGTCCTTCAGCTCCAAAATGATGCGCTGGGCCAAGCGCTTTCCAACGCCTGCTGCAGCGGTCAGGGCCTTTTCATCGTCCGT
>JAJQHT010000040.1 GCA_021199595.1 Oscillospiraceae bacterium | reverse complement strand
GGCGTAGGTGCCATCCACGGCGACGGTGATGGTGGCGGATTCCTCTGCCGACGCCGCAACGGAACATAGTCCGAGGCAGAGAACCAGCGCTAAAATCAGGGCTGCTGCTCGTTTCATTTTTCATTTCTCCTTAAACGTAATGATTGAAATTCAAAATACCCCCTCACCTTCCGGCGAGGGGGAACATTCACCTGGTTCTGCACCAGCGGAGGAAGGTGTCCTGGCTGATGCCCAGCATTTTGGCGCCGGTGCGGGAGGAAATCTGGCGGCTGTACCAGAGGTTTTTCACGTCCTCAAAATTATCCGGCAGGGGCAGGCGGGGGCGGCCAAAGGTCACGCCGCGATCCTGCGCGGCGACTATCCCCTCGTGCTGGCGCTCCTTGCGCCATTTCTTCCTGTCCTCGACGGCGGTCAGCTCGTCCTCCAGCTCCGTCACGCGGTTTTGCAGGGTCGTTATGGCGTCTATGGCCTCTCCCACTGCGAGGGCTACGCTCTCGTCCATGCTCTCGCGATTGCTCGCAAGCCTGGTCAGAAGCTGGTCATAGGTCACGGTTTCTGTCATGAAGCACTCTCCTTTTTCTTGAGGATAACCACCGCGCCGAGGCCGCAGGCGCACAGGGCAGCTATGCCAGCCCACAGGGCGGCACTGCTGTCATCCCCGGTCTTGGGGGATTCGCTGGCGGTCGGCGTGGCCGTGGCGGGCGGCTCCGTCGGGTCGGGCGTCGGGGTAATCGTCGGATAGACGTTCGTGAACGTCGCGGAACCGGCCTTATCGCCGCTGGCGTCGGGATAGAGAATGGCCGTGGAATCCAGGCCCGTGCCGTCCTCCCTGTTCGTCACGTACACCGTCAGGGTATACACCGTGTCGTCATACGTGCACGTTGCGTCCGTGCCAGGCTCCTGCCATATCGTATAGGTATACACGCCTACCCTGGAATAGGTTATCGTGGGGAAGGAATACGTCCCCGCGCCGGATACGGACATGGTATATGTCCCATCCGCCGCGCCGGCCGGCATGGGATACGAGGCGTCGTCCGCCTGCATCACCACGGAAAGCGTCTCCGCAGGCTCGGGGAGCGTCCCCTCCAGCGCCACGGTCACATCCAGCACGCATACGGGGTCATCCGCCGCAAACGCCGCGGGTACTGCCGCCAGGCACAGCGCCAGCGCCAGCAGGCCGGAAAAAACCTTCATGATTTTTCTGCTCATTTTCATATCCTCCTAATATCCATTGGCAGGACGTTATTGATATATTTCAACAGGCGTCGAACCTGCTGTTTCCAAATTTAATTCGGGGTCATGACGGTCAAAACCACTGTCCGCGCGTCCGTATAGTCAGACGAGCAGGTGGACAGGGCCAGCAGCTGCAAGCCGTCCGTCGCTCTCGCCGCAGAAAGAACGCTCTCGCTCAGGCACAGGGCGTTTTCCTCCGCGAAATCCAGAAGGCCGCTCGTGTCCTCAAACCACTGGTCGGGACTGAATATGGCGTCCTCCGAGGCGGAAATCACCATGCAGGCCAGCACCGTGAGGCTGTAGCTCCTGTCCGGCAGGATAAGCGTGCCGGTGGTGTTCTCCGCAAAGAACTCCTCGTCCTCGTATAGCTCCAAGTCGCCGAACATCTTGCTGTTTTCCATGTGGTGCCCATAGATAAGGCAGTAGGCGTCCCGGAAGTCCGTGGTGTTTGCCGGGTCGAGGAAGATGCTCCCGGCCAGAGCAAAATTGCCGTATACATCCGTGTTTATGTAGCTAAGAATATTCTCCCCCTGTACGATGGGGTAGTCTATGGCGGTACCGTCCATGGTGATCCAGGCGCACACGTCCTCATTAATGGCGAGCAGCTCGTCAAAGCTTGCGCCGCCGTCGCCGTCCTCGTCCACCACCGGCTTGAGCTTAAGGAGGGCCTCCTGGACATCCTCCGCCGCGGTGTAGACCTGGTTATTATCCCAAAGGGCGTAAGCCGCCCAGCTCCCCGCCAGCAGCAGGGCCAAAACGATAAAGAAGCTCAATAGGGCGTTGCCCGCCCGAAGAAAAAAACGGGAGATTCGCATACAAAAGCATCCAAAAAATTTTGGTTCCGGGAAGGGGCCGAGGCCCCTTCCCAGGATTTCAGGTCAGACTAGAAATTAGTCCTCCACGCGGCGCTTGCGGATAATCATGACCGCGCCCAGAGCCAAGACGGCCACCAGGACAAGCACGTAAGGCAGGGAGTCCAGGGTGATGCCGGTGTCAACATTGCTATCATAGTCGTTAGTGATGGTGGTGCTCACATCAGCGGTAATGCCAGTACTAGTAGCATTGCTGTCATAAGATACAGTGTAATTACCGTTTTTGCCTCCATCAGCAACGGCAACTTTAGAAGAATCCAACTCTTCAACTGTGTAAGACACACCAGAAGGAATGTTGGAGAAAGTGATTTCACTGCCATCCTGTACGGTAATGGTTACAGTGGCCACGTTGTCTGTCCAGTCAGTAAGCTCAACCGTCTGGTTATCGCTGCAAGTAATAATGCTGTTGATAGCTTTGCCAGTATTATTGGTGAATGTTACCTTCACACTAAACTTTTCAGACGTATCACCCAAGTTACCAGTCACGTCCTTGATAACAGTCAGCGTATAAGCATTGTAAGTATTTGCAACATCATTGTCAGTTTTATCTCCTGTGGTCGCGTTGCCGTAGCGAAGCGTCACTGAACGAACATAATCACCAGTAGGCTGACCATCGTCATCCACCTCATTTACCACAGTAACAGTCAAATAAAGAGTAGTAGTATCGTCAGTCACACCAGCAATATTACTGGCCTGCTCCGTGATGGTGTATGTATAAACACCCAGAGCAGTGAAACCGGTAAGATCAATATCTTTTGTCCCCGTTGTCTCACCTTTCGCCACAGTAATCTCAAAATCACTGATAGTAGGCTGTTCAGTCACAGTAGATGCCTGACCCGTCATACCAGTTGCTGTCACTGTGTACTTGAAGGTAGTCTCTTCCAAACCAGTAGCGCTTAGGGTCTTGGTTACGGTTACCTTATCAGAACCTGTAACTTCACCAGTCGCCAACGCGCAGACGCCCAGGCTCAGGCAGAGGGCCAGGGCCATCACGAGGGCAAGAAGCTTTTTCATGGTTTTCATGTTTAATTCTCCTTTTTGCAATTTTTGATAATATATTCAGGGTATTTGCAAACTGTTTTATGCGGGGTCGGGTCAGATGCTGCGCCGGCGGAGGATGGTTATCACCTTCCCGGCGACGTCTTCCAGCGGGACGGCCCCGAAGTCCCGGCTGTCGGTTCCGGAGGTGCGGTAATCGCAGAGGATGAACACGCAGTCCTCCGGCACGGTGAAGGGGTAGTCTATCCCTTCCTTCGCGTAGGTGGAAAAAAGGATCTCCCCGGTCTGAACGGTGCCGTTCACAAGAAGCGTGCCGCTGTCGTCCATGGTGACGACGTCGCCGGCCCGGGCGATAATGCGCCCAACGCGCTGCGCGCCGTCCGCGGTATAGACCACCACGTCGTTTTTGCTGTACTCCGCGGTGAGACGGTTCGCGATAACGAGGTCGCCGTCCTTCACGGCGGGGAACATATCGCTGCCCGAGGCGCTGGTGACGAGGAATATCTGCCCCAGCACCACCCACAGGTCCACAGCTACCAGCAGCACACGGCCTCCCAGGGAGAGCCAGCCGCGTCTGTCCGCCGCGCGCTGGCGGCGGGTGTGCATGGCCTTCTGGATGGGGTCATCCGCCGGGTTTTTCGCCGGGGCGCTAGGGGAGCGCATGGTCGTCCTCCTTCGCCGCCTCCAGCAGCGCGTCATACCGCGCGCGCTCGGCGCGGATGGAGGCGTCATACAGGCGCTCCAGCTCTTCGAGCTTTGCCCAAACGTCCTGCTCCCGCACGCCGCCGAACAGCACGTGCTTGAATTTCACGGCCTGCACCCAGTCAAGGATGCGCTGCTGCTCCGCGTTCACGGGCGGCTTTCGCCGTCTGCGGCCCGGGCCGGAGGCGTTCGTTCGGGGGACTTTGGCCGCCGGTTCCGGCTCCGCCCGCGTATGGCGGCTCGGCCCGCCCCGCGACGGGGATCCCCTCACCCGATCTCGCCGCGCAGATTCCTCCTGCACCGAGGCCCGATGCGTCCCGGCGCTCCGCCGCGAATCAGCCATTGCCGTCCCGGCGCTTTTTGTTAATAAGCACCAACCCCAGCCCGCTGAGGGACGCCGTCAGGATGAGGAGGTATGGGAGGGATGTTAGCGTTACGCCGGTGTCGGGGGTGACATCTTTGTCGTTGGTGTATGCGATGCTCACACCGTTAGAGGTAGTTGTGCCAGAGGTTGTGGTTGCTGTTGTCGTGAAATCGTTAATATAAGTTTTATAGTCCGAGTATGTACTCTCTGTTACCGTATAGGCATTGTCAACGGGCACCGTGATTGTGATGTAGTCACCGTCCGCCAAGGTGAAGGAGTAGCTGCCCGAGCTTGTTGTCGAGCTATTTGTCAAGGTCGGAGATGAAGTGCTATCTGCACTAGAGTCATATTTCGTAGCCGACAGGCTGTCTGTATAATCCGTCAGCGTCAGCGTGAAATCAAACTCCTTGCTAGTGTCCCCCATGTTGCCGGTCACGTCTTTGGTGATGGTGATGGTGGTGTAGGCTTTGGTGTAGGTGTTGGTGAAGGCGACGGAGCCATCATACGTTGTCACGGTGTATGTATATGTGTTTGTAGTCGTGTTCAGCGTTTTATCTGACTCGTATCCCAAGGTTACCGTTGTTGAATAACCGGAACCGTTTGTGGTTGTTCCATTCACAGTCGTTGTCGATGTGGCTGCGTCTGTATAGCCAGAAACATCGTAGCCGCTTTCCGTTACCGTATAGGTTCCCGGATTCAGGCCGGATAATGTAGCAGTCCATTCGTTGTCGCTGTTTAGTGTTACTTCTCCAACTTGTGTTCCGCTGGAGTTGTATATCGTTACGGTTATGCTTTCCGGGCATTCACTTGTTTCCAGTCCGCTGAAGGTTTTCGTGATGGTCAGCTCGCCAGGGGTCGGGTTTACCTTGACCCACTGCGCCACCAGTTTTACATGGACTGTCAGAGTCACGGAATTTCCCGGCTGATAGTAGTCCGTGGTGGAGCCATATTCACCAGAGAAGGCATAACTATAATTGTTATACGAGCCAGATGTTGATGTTGCAGTACACGTTGTATAATAGGTCGCCAGCCAACCAACGAAGTAATATCCATCCGCCGCAGCCTGGGCCAATGCTTCATCGGTTATGCTGTTTGCTTTATGTACCCAGCCCGCACTGCCGGAATTAGAATCATCCGCATATGTATATTTGTACTGGGTATCGCTGGTCATTACACCGTTGGTGCTGCTGTCTCCACTTCCTGTGCTACCATAGGAGTTGCCAGAGTTTGCTGTCGTCCAACCGCTTGCGGAGTCTGTAAAATATGTTGCACTATAATTATCTGCTGTCAGGCTAGATACAATAGTACCGTAGTCATACTCCACATACAGCGGACTGGGGATTTTGGCAACTGCGATCAGGATGAAATATGGATTTGTGCTGCCGTTGTGGTAGAAGCCAGCCGTTGCACTCAGCCCCACGCTAAAAGTCACCGCTCCCGCATTGTCTATGGTATATGTTCCCTCGTAAGCGCTGTCGTTGTTCCATGTATTGCACCGTAAAGGTGCGCCGGATGTTGTGCAGCAGATAGTCACATAGGTCACGTAATAGCCAGCCGCTGGGGTGATTGTGATCGACACTGTGTCACTTGAGTTGCTTGTATGAGTTATCTCTGTAGTCGTCGTGTTCCAGCCGCTACTTGCTGTTCCATTCTCATGGGCAACTGTCCCGTTGTTTGTTGCGTTGCCGCCAGAGATAGTGACGCTTGAAATTCCCGCGGTGCTATTCAGCGCAGTGGCCGCCGTTACTTCCCCGTTTGTTACTGTTGTTGATATGGTGTCATAGTATACCTTAATGGTGCTGGTTGTGCTGGGAGGGTCAGGAACCTCCTCGGTAAGGCTGTTAAAATACGCAAACAGCTCATCCAGCACAGAGTCATCCACAAGCGCCTGGTCTTCCTCGGACAGGGCATAATACGCGTCATTGGCCTCCTGCGTCGCGTAGTAGACCTCCAGCTGCTCCTCCGACGTCATGGCGGACAGATCCTCCACAGTCGGGAGCGCGTCAATCAGCGCCTGCACCTCGTCAGCGGACAGCACCGTTTCCGTCTCCGTGTCTGTAGTATCGTCGGAAATGACGGAAGCCGTGCTCGTCAGCCCTGTGCTTTCGTCCGTGCTGTTCTCACTTTCACTCCCAGAGGACGAATCATCCGACGACGTCGTCTGCGTCGCCGTATCCTCCGTTTCATCCGTCACGGTGTACTCTTCCGTGGAGTCTCCCTCCACCGCAAAGGCTGTGGTCAGTCCCGCCAGGGACAGCACCAGCACCACCGCGAGCAATAGGCTTATCAACCGCTTGCCCATACCTGATCGTCCTCCTTTATAAGCATTGCGCGTTGCTCTGGAATACCACGGAATGTCTATTCTGTGGTAATAATCGTCCCCTCTGACCGCCTTCGACAAATTTCATAAGACAAAAATTGGAAATTTTTTCCTGAAATTCGTTTTATGGCGGAAATTTGGACAGCGCAAACGGGCCTGTGTTGATAACTTCACGCACAGACCTTCGTTGTCATGCACTTATTTAAGTATTTAACAATTTTTTTGCTGTCCAGGGGTTGATTTTCCTTACAAGGGGGAGTATAATGCTAACATCTTAAGCAGGCACACAGCCTTTTTTCTATGTATGTTGCTACCACAGAATAGACATTCTGTGGTATTTTTTATGCTCTTTTTATATCACCAGCGGCAGTCGCTCCATGGCGCGCTGGTAGCAGTCCTCGGTAGACATGATATAGAGCCGGGTTGTCTCCAGGCGGCTGTGGCCGAGCACATCCGCGAGGTGGGCGAGGTTCTTCTCCGCGGCGTAAAACAGCCGCGCGAACAGGTGCCGCAGGTTGTGCGGGAATACCTTTCGGGGCGATACCTTCGCCGCCCGGCAGAGGCTTTTCATCATATGGGCGATGTTGTAGCGATCCAGAGGCCTTCCACTGCGCGTCTGAAACACCGGGCCGGAGCGGCAGCCCCTTTTTTGAATGTATCGGGTCAGCTTCTTTTTCAGTGAGCCGGGGATAAGAATGACCCGGGCCTTTCCCTTCAGGCGTATCACCGCGCGGCCGCACTGCACTGCGTCCACGGTGATATACGCAAGCTCGCTTATCCGTATCCCCGTCCCCGCAAGGGTAATCAGGATGTGGTAAAGGCGGTCATTTTGCTGCTTCTTCGCCGCCGCGACCAGGCGCTCATATTCTGCCTCCGTCAGCTCCCGCTCCGACTCCCGGAACGGCTGCCGCTGCGTGCGCAGGAGCTTTAATTTCAGGTGTTCCAGACCGGCAAAGGCGAGGTAGGCGTTCACGGCGGAGATATAGCCGTTCACCGTCTGGTCGCGGAGCGGCTTTCGCATGGCGTCCCGGAAGGACAGAAGCCGCTCCTTCGTCACCTCCGCGCCGTTTAAAAAGCTCATCAGCCGGCGGACGGCGTGAAGATATTTTTCCACCGTAGCCTGCGCCTTCTCCCCCCCCCGCCGCAGCTCCGCTTCAAACGCGGCAACGGTTTCATTTGTAATGATGCTCACTGATCTCTTCCTCCTGATTTTGAATGTTATTGTTTAGAATATGTACTTTTCTAGATTGTATCAAAATCCAGAGAATCGATGAAGCATCTGAGAAAAATTCGCTTCAAAAAAGCAGTATTTTCGTGCAGGGATTATGCGAATAAAAAACAGGAGCAACCCCATGATATTGATATAGTCCCCTTAGAGGGATCAGTGGTGCACAAGCTGTACCTAAGCGCCATTTTGGATCCGTACGACAGACGAATCGTGGCATACAAGCTTGAGACCAGCCACAATAACTGTCCATCCCAGAGGTTTTGAAGAATCGTCGCGCCATCACCCTGAGTAGG
>JAJQHT010000018.1 GCA_021199595.1 Oscillospiraceae bacterium | reverse complement strand
TCATGGCGGCATAGCCCCACCAGGTCGCGTCGAACATCATGTCGGCAGGCATGGTGGTGTAGTCGGAGGCGTCGATCAGAGCCTCGAACTCCAGATACTGCTCATCGGTGACAGCGGGGCAGGCAGCCACGAACTCCTTCAGATAGGCGTGGTAGGCTTCCTCGCTGGTGTCGCCGGCGGCAGCGGTCTCAACAGCGGCCTCGGCAGTTGCTTCGCCGGAGGCTTCGGCGCTGGCCTCGCCCTCGGCGGGGGTGACGACGATCTCACCGGTGTAGGTGACGCCGGCCTCAAGCTCAACAGCCTCACCGTCGATGGTGACGGTGCCGTTGATGGCAGAGGTCTCATCCACATACAGGCGGGTGATGTAGCAGGTGTCGTCAGGCGTCCAGACGGAGCCGTTGGTCAGCGTGACCCAAACGCCGTTGTTCACGGTGGGGCTGGTGTAGTTGGTCAGGTTGCCGAGATAGGTGGCGTTATCGGAGGTGATACGGCCTTCCACCGCACCGGCGGCAATGGCCTCGTCGATGGAGTCAGCCTCGACCTCGTTGCCCTCTGCGTCATAGTAGCCGCTGTAGGCGTTGTGCAGAGCGCTGGAGGAAGAGATGGCGCCGTTGATCTCGCAGTTATCGAAGGAGAGGATCAGGCTCTGGCCCCACCAGGTCATGCCCTCGCCGGTGGTGGAGACGGAGATGGAGTTATAGAAGTCGCCGTTCAGGGCGGTGTCGCCGGTGCAGTCGGTGAACTCAATCTGCACGTCGTTGATCATGCCCTCGATGGCATAGTCGAAGATGGTCTGATCCTTGGTGTTGTAGTCATAGGGGTCATAATCCGGGTCTGCCTCCACCTCGGCGGTCAGATCCAGCACCTCGGAGAAGTAGGCGCTGCCCATGCCGGGGTCGTCGCAGGTCATGAGCTGGACGATAACGCCGTCGTTGGCCACGAACTCGGTGTTCTCCACATAGATAGCGGGTGTGCAGGCCTTCACCAGGATGGCCGCGCCGTTGGTGTAGAAGGTGGAGTCCTTGATCAGGGTGTAGCCGCCGGCATAGTCCTCATCGGTATAGATGTCGGAGGTGTTGTCGGTGTCGCCGGGGACATAACGGACTTTGTTGGTCTTGTGATACATAACGCCGTACTCGCCGGTGTACAGGACGTCATCGAAGGTGCCGCCGGAGGTTTCGTTGGCGACGATCAGGGCATAGGTGGTGTTGTAGGCCCGGCCATCCTCCGCGATCTCCACGGTGGATTCATATTCCAGGTCATAGTCATAATCGGTCTTGACAGACTCGATGACCTCGTCCAGCACGCCGGAGTTGATGGCGTTGCCGATCACGCAGCCGGTGAAGGTGTTATGAGCCGCGCCGATGGCGTAGGACACATAGCCGCTGTAGCCCGTGAAGTCCAGGATGCAGTCGGTCAGGTTCATCTGGACGGTGTATTCACCCCACTCAGCAGGGCTGTCCACCGCGTCGGAGGAGACAATGCCCCAGCCGGAGGAGGTGATAACGCAGTTATTGTAGTTGGCAATGCCGGTGGAGGCGATCAGCTGGGTGCGAACCTCCGGGGTGGCGATAATGCCAAGCATCCAGGGGCTGGAGGACATGCTCATGCCGGAGGTGGACTCATACATATAGTTGCCGTCCTCATCCTCCGGGTTGCCGGCCAGGATGATGCCGTCATTGATAGTCAGCTCAGGGGGATTTTCCACATCGTCGCCGCCGACGAACATACCATAGCGGATGACGCCGTGAGCCAGATAAATGTAGTCGTTCAGGGTGACGCGGGCGTCGCCGCCCACGGCGATACCCACGCCGTACCCGGCGAAGTCGTTCGAGCCGTTGCCCTCGGCGATCATAGTCAGGCCGTCAATGGTGTACTCCCCGGCGGCAATGATAACGCCGTCAAACACATCGTTCTGGGAGTTGATGTACAGACCGGAAGCGCCCTCGTCGTCATACTCGCCCTCAATGATGGCGGCGGTGACGGAGAGGTCTTCATTGACGCCGTTCTCGTCCACGTACAGGGCGGTGCGATAGTCTTCCTCGATGCCGTCCACGAAAGCGGGGATCTGGCCGGTGACGGTGAAGACCACGTCCTCATACTCGCCCTCCAGGTCGGCGGGGTCAACCTCCACGCCGCCCACGGTGACGGTCAGGTTGCCCTCCGTCGCGCCGTAGGTGCTGCCGTCGAAGGTGTAGACATCATAGGAGGCGCTCTCGTCTACATAGATGTCGTAGACCTCCTCGGAGCTTTCGCCGGAGGCGCTGTCGCTGCCGCCGATGCCGAAGGCCTCCGCCCGGGCCGCGTCCACATCATAGACCTCTTCCTGAACCGCCGCAATGATGGCCAGGGTGATTTCGTCGTCCTCCGGGAATTCGGAGGCGTCCGAGCCATTGATGGTCGCCAGGGTAATATTGCCGTTGGAGTCCACATCGCCTGTAACGACTAAGTCGGTGCCGTCCACATTGACGGTCGTTTCAAAGTCGTCTGCCAGCGCAGTCATAGTCAGTGCCATGCACAGAACCATGAAAATCGCCAGCACTCTCGCTGCTTTTTTCATACTATTGTAAGTCCTTTCAAAAATATTTCTGCGCCAGCAGGCGTAGATTAATTAACAGTGTATCACTTTATTAATATTCTGTCAATTAGAATCGTTAAAAATTTGTAACATACGCTTTGAGCTTTTTCGCCAGCGCACGGAGGAAGAAGGTCTTGATTTTTAATAAAAGGTGTACTATACTGAAAAAGCAAGATTTCCACAATTAGAATACGCTCCCTGCGGGGAGCACTATATTAAAGGAGGAACCCCCGATGAAAGATATTTATTTGGTTTCCTGCTGCCGCACGGCAGTGGGAAAATTCCAGGGCAGCCTGTCCAACACCCCCGCCTCTGATCTGGGCGCCGTAGTGGTGAAGGAGGCGCTCAAGCGCGGCAATGTGGCCCCCGAGAACGTGGACGAGCTGATGTTCGGCTGCATCCTGACCGCCGGTCAGGGCCAGAACCCCGCCCGCCAGGTGGGCATCAAGGCCGGCCTGCCCTTCTCCGTCCCTGCCTATACCGTGGGCATGGTCTGCGGCTCCGGCATGAAGAGCGTTATCGAGGCAGCCCGCGCCATCGCCTGCGGCGACGCGGACATCATCGTGGCCGGCGGCGCTGAGAACATGACCATGGCTCCTTACGCCGTTCCCTCCGCCCGCGGCGGCGCCCGTATGTTCAACACCACCATGGTGGACACCATGGTAAACGACGGCCTGTGGGACGCTTACAACAACTATCACATGGGCACCACCGCTGAGAATATCTGCGACATCTGGGGCATCACCCGCGAGGATCTGGACGCCTTCGCCCTGTCCAGCCAGCAGAAGTGCGCCGCGGCACAGGCCTCCGGCCGCTTCGACGACGAGATCGTCCCCGTCATGGTGAAGAAGAAAAAAGAGATGGTAGAGTTCAAGGTGGACGAGTTCCCCAAGAACGACACCACCGCCGAGAGCCTCGCAAAGCTGCGCGGCGCTTTCCCCGTGAGCCAGGACAACACGCCCGACAAGATTGTGGACACCTTCGAGGCTCACGCCCGCAAGGAGCCGCAGGCTGATTACGGCAAGCAGCGCGTCACCGCCGGCAACGCCTCCGGCATCAACGACGGCGCGGCCTGCATCATTCTGGCCAGCGCTGAGGCTGTCGAGAAATACCGCCTGAAGCCCATGGCAAAGCTTGTCAGCTACGGCCAGGGCGGCGTTGACCCCAAGGTCATGGGCACCGGCCCTGTCCCCGCCACCCGCAACGCGCTGGCCAAGGCCGGCCTGACCATCGACGACATCGACCTCATCGAGGCCAACGAGGCATTTGCCGCGCAGTCCATCGCCGTGGCCCGCGAGCTGGGCTTCGACATGAACAAGGTGAACGTCAACGGCGGCGCTCTGTCCATCGGCCACCCCGTCGGCGCTTCCGGCGCGCGCATCATCGTCACCCTGGTGCATGAGATGCTCAAGCGTCCCGATGCCAAGCTCGGCCTTGCCACCCTCTGCATCGGCGGCGGCATGGGCGTTGCTACCATCTGGGAGAAGTGCTGAAAAGCTCCGCATAACACCTGAATCCTCCACGCCCCGGCTGTCAAGGCAGCCGGGGCGTATTTTTGCCTTATCCCGCCAAATGGAAAAATTTTTTCTCCCTGCGACGGTTTGCGGTTGGCTTCGCAGACAAACTGCTCCATTCTTATAGAGAAGAAACGCGGATGGGAGTGGTCGTATGCGGCGGGGTATATTGGGGGCGCTTTGGGCGCTGCTGGCCGGGCTGGTGATTGCACGGGCGCTGCTGCCCACGTCGGCCAGGGCGCAGGACGTTCAGGCCATCGGGGCAAGCAGCGAGAGCTATAATCTTCTGACCCTGGATCTCAGCAGCTCGGAGACGGCAGGCAGCGGCATGATTGGGGAAATGAGCGATTATTTCCTCTCCTGCACCCCAACGGCCAAGGGGGAATATACCGGCCTGCTGGCCGGGAAAAACCTCATCCTCATCTGCGCGGCATCGTGGAACCCCACCCCTGACGAGGAGGAAACCCCGGTCTTGTACCGCCTCTGGTCGGAGGGTGCGAGACTTGGCGAGGTATACGCGCCCGACTGGTATCAGGATCTGGACGGGATAGAGTTTGCGCTGCTGACCGGCATGACCCCCACCAGTCTTCACGGTCATACGGCGCTCGCCTGGACAGGTCAGCGGGGTATATACCTTCCCTACGCCCTGCCAACAGCCCTGGCGGACGCGGGCTATACCTGCCTGGCCTTCACGGCGGATGAAAGCCGCGAGGCGGCGTATCAGGCCCTCGGCTTCGACGCCGTCTCACTGTCCGACGGCACAGACATCCCCGCCACTGTGGCGGCCTGCGCGGGAGAGGCTCCCTTTTTCGCCTATTACGTCTGGAACGGCCAGGACTGCGAGCCTGTCCTGGAATCGCTGACGGCGGCGCTGGAGGCATACGGGCTGGACGAGGACACCGTCATATGCCTTCTCACCGGCCAGGAAACGGAATGCCGGGCCTTCCTGTTCCTGTGGGGGGCAGGGCTGGAGGGCAGCCGGGTGGAAACGCCCTGCTCGGAGCTGGACGCGGCCCCCACTCTGCTGAATCTGCTGGGCATTGCATACGAGTCCCGTTTTCTGTGCGGCCGAGACCTGTTCGCCGCCGCCACCGACACCGGCACGGCCTCCGCTGCCATGCCGCTTGTAAGCCTATACGGCAGCGCCTATTCCGACTGGGTCACGGACGCGGGATATTACAGCGCACAGGGCAACATTTTCTTTCTCTCCGGCGACTGGTTTTTCAGCGACCAGGAGGCGTCCCGCTATGTTCAGCAGGTTCGCCGCATCGTCTACGAACGCTATACATTCTCCCGTCTGGTATTGGAATATAATTACTTTCAGGTCGCTTTTCCGTCCGCCGAACCATAACCATATGCCTTATAAAAATTTGCTTTTATCCCCGCGCCGGCGTATAATGTAGAAAACAACCTTGGGAGGTCTGCTCTATGGAGAGACGGCGTGTTATTGCGCTCTTTTGCGTATTAATCATCATTGTTCTGGCGCTGGTACTTTTGCTGACCCACTGCGGCAAATCGGACGACACGGCGGACGCAGAAACCGTGACAGAGGCGGAGGCCACCGCCACGCCTGCGGCATCCATCTCCGTTATCACCCCTGCGGCAGAGACCGGCCCGGCCTACACGCCGGAAGCCTCGCCCACGCCGACAGCGGCGCCGACGGCATCGCCCTCTCCCTCACCCACGCCGACGGCATCGCCCTCTCCCTCGCCCACACCGACGGCATCGCCCTCTCCCTCGCCCACGCCGACGGCCGTGCCGACCGAGGCCCCGGCGGCGGGAACTCTCACAGCCGAGGGCAGCTTCTCCTCTAACACGGGAACCTCCCTGAACATGGGCGTTACCTGGCGCGCAGTCGATAACGGGGACGGCACCACCACTATCTCCGTCAGCGGCACCGTCACCTCCTACAGCCTGAGTATCATGGGCAGCACCGCCACGATCAGCTTTGCCGGGTATTCCACCTCCTGCTCCACCAGCAGCATATCAGTAGACAGCAGCAGCATGACGGTCAGCAGTCTGTTCAGCACCTCCCTGACCGTCCCCTCCGGCACCACCGGGGATATGTCCGTTACCTGGAACTTCAACGGCACCTATGACGATGTCTCCATATCCACCATCACCGCCACAGACTATGTCTATACAAGCTGACAGGCCCCATACAACAGCGGACATCCGCCGGGAATACGACCGGCTGGATAAGCTGTGCGGCGTGGACACCTCCCAGATTGAGCTGCGCATCTCCAGCCGGATGGTAAAGCGGTTCGGAAACTTCCGCTATCCTGTGAACGGCAACGTCGCCCCGCTGCGCATCACCATCTCCCAGGCCATTCTGAGCAACGACGCGCAGTTTTACGACACCATACGCCATGAATACGCCCATGCCGCGGTCTATCTTCTCCATCCAGGGGAGCAGCACAATCACGACGAGGTGTGGCGGGAAATGTGCCGTCGGGTCGGCTGCAACCCCAACCACACCGCAGAAATGACCCCGGAGCAGGAGGCCCTGCGGGCGCAGCGGGCCAAATATAAAATCGTATGCAACGAATGCGGTCAGGAGGTCTATTACCTCCGGGCCGGAAAGATTGTGAATGTGTTCCTCTCCAGCCAAAGGAGCCGGGTGCAGTGCGCCCGCTGCGGCAGCCACAACCTGACTCTTTTTGAGCGGAGCGAAAAGAACAGCAATTTCCCCTAAACGTAAGATATGGAATATTTAATCGTGTTTATAGGCTGCATTTTCGGCAGCTCTCTGAATATGGTGGTAGGCTTTGGCTTTGGGATATTCTGCATGATGTTTTTCCCCTATGTCATCGGCTCCACCCTTGGCTCGGCGGCGGTCATCAACATGGTAACAGCCGTGCAGGCCACCATCGCCACCATCCACTATCGCAGGCACGTCAACTGGCGGCTTCTGATAACGCCGCTCGCGGCGTATTTTGTGGTCTCCTGGATTGTCGTTCATTTTGCCGCCGGGCTGAACAATGATATACTCAAGCTGATGCTGGGCGTGCTGCTTATCGCCCTGAGCATATATTTCATCTTCATTGCCAAACGGGTGCGGATAAAGGCCAACGCACGAAACGGTATTCTGGCCGGCAGTCTGGGCGGGGTGATGAGCGGTCTGTTCGCCATCGGCGGGCCGCCGGTCAGCCTGTATTTTTCCTCCGCCACGGAGGAAAAAGAGGACTACCTCGCCACCATCCAGGGCTATTTTATGATTTCCAACGCCTATGTGGTGGTGCTGCGCTTCACCAGCGGCGTCGTCACCGGCCACATTCTCCTGTGCGCCGCCGTAGGCCTGGCCGGAATGCTGCTGGGCAGTCTTTTGGGAAACACCATCTTCAAAAAAATCAACTCCGACACCATGCGCAAGGCCATCTACGCCATGATGGCCGTCAGCGGCGCGGTAATGCTGATAACATAGCGCATCAAAAAGCCCAGCGGCCCGGTTCGGGACGCCGGGCTTTTTGCCGCCTTGCGCACAGGGCGTCTTGTGTGGTACAATGAACTTGGAATGTGTGTGATTTTTGGAACGGGGATATGCCTTAGACAAGGAAAGGGGACGTCTTGTTTATGAAAACAATCATTTCGCTGCTGCTGGCCGTTTTTTTGTGCATGGGTGTGACCGCCCTTGCGGACGGCTCGCCAGAGGCAGCTCCGGAGGCGGTGGAGGAAGCTGAAGCGCAGGCCCCCTCCCCGCTGGAGGAGACCTCCTCCATTGGTGAGGCCGCCGGCTATGAGGCGGTAACGGCAGCTTCGCAGGAGTCCGCCGAACCCGTCCAGGAGACAGACGACGAGAACGGGGAGGTTGCTTGCTATGACGCCGTCACCGTTGCAGGAGCCTACAATCAGACGGAGGCCCGCGCCATGCTGGAGCTGATAAATCAGTTCCGCACCGGGGAGGATGCCTGGGTCTGGGACGAGGAGGACGAGGAACAGATCTATCCGGAGGAGCTGGAAGCGCTCAGCTATGACTACGCGCTGGAGCAGATTGCCATGACCCGGGCCGCGGAGCTGGCTCTTTCCTTCTCCCACACCCGCCCGGAC
>JAJQHT010000177.1 GCA_021199595.1 Oscillospiraceae bacterium | reverse complement strand
TTGGCCGTGCGGAGAGCATCGACGAGCTGTTTGAGGAAGGCTATGAGGCTGTGTGCATCGGTTCTGGCGCCGGCCTGCCCCAGATCCTCCACATTCCTGGCGAGAACCTGTTTGGCGTTTTCTCTGCAAACGAGATTCTTACCCGTTCCAATCTGATGAAGGCGTATCTGCCTGAGTATGACACCCCCATCCGTATCGGCAAGAAGGTCGCCATCGTTGGCGGCGGCAACGTGGCCATGGACGCGGCACGCACCGCCAAGCGTTTGGGCGCGGACGAGGTATATGTCATCTATCGCCGCTCCATGGACGAGCTTCCCGCCCGTAAGGAGGAAGTCCATCACGCCATGGAGGAGGAGGTCATCTTCAACCTTCTGAATAACCCTGTGGAGATCATTGGCGATGAGGGCGGTCATGTGACTGGCATCAAGGTCATCAAGATGGAGCTGGGCGAAGCGGACGCTTCCGGCCGCCGCCGTCCTGTGGAGGTTCCCGGCAGCGAGTACGTCATTGACGTAGACTCCGTGATTATCGCCATAGGCACCAGTCCGAACCCCCTGATTCTCTCCACCACGCCTGGCCTGGAAGCCACCAAGAAGGGCGGCATCGTGGCGGACGACGATACCGGCGCTACCACCCGCGCTGGCGTGTTTGCCGGCGGCGACGCTGTCACCGGTGCGGCCACGGTCATCAAGGCCATGGGCGCCGGCAAGGTAGGCGCGGCGGGCATCGTGTCCTATATCGAAGGCAAAAAGAACGCATAAAAACCCTGATAAAGCATCAGCGGCGACTCTATACAGAGCCGCCGCTTTTTTGCGTACTTTTTTGGAAAATGTCACTCCGGCTGGGCGGCCTGACATTTTGTGCCGTCCTCTTCATTGGAGCTGGAGGATCCGCTGAGGTAGTTATAAACCGTGTATTTGGAAATATCGTAGTACTTGGCGATAATGTCGCTGGCCTTGGTGATTTTGAAAGCGCCCCGCTCCTTCAAAAACTTGATGCCGGCCATTTTCTGCTCCCGTGACATGGAGGAGATGGGAACGCCTACCATGTCAATGGATTCATAAATCAGACTGTTCAGGAACTCATCTATGCAGGAGGCGGGGGCGCCATCCGGCAGAGCGGAGGGCGTGATGCCGACATAGTGGTCGATGTAATTTTTTGCCTGCTGAAGCTTTGTGATGTCGCTGTTGACGGAAATGGCCCCGATGACGCAGCTGGCCGGGTTCCGCAGATATATTATGCTGGACTTTAACATTCGCCCGTCCGGGCTGCGGGTGAAGTAGTTGAATACGCCGTCCATGGTTTTATGCTCGCGCTCCGCACCAATCAGGGGATTTATTTCTACCTTGAGGAGGCTGTCTCCAATGGTCCGACCGGTCACTTGACCGTTGATGATGCTGACGATGCTGTGCTCCAGCTGCTGACCGCCCTTGAAGTCGTGTATCACGAACTCGGCGGTGTTGCCGAAGTGCTTGGCCAATCCCTCGATAACTATGTTGAGGTATGGGAGAATCTCATCTATCCGTTCCATGGACGAACAACCTTTCAAAAATGTGATATTGAAATTTGGGTTTAGCCCACAGGCTATATCCAAATTGGAATATAAACAATTATACGCTTTTCGAACCTAGCTGTCTATCTAAGTCAAATTAATCACCTGTTATTTTTAAGACATTTTCTTTTATTTTGTGCATATTGCAATAAATAAAGAATCTCCGCTGGCATTTTTTGGAAAATTTTTACAATTTTTTCCTTTTTTGTGGACACTGTGTTCTTTGTTATGCGGATAAGAATAGAAAATGTTGATATTCGTTTTGAAGATAACAGATTGTAGTTCCATATTTTTGTCTTGCTATTGTTTTCATGGATGGTGCATAAAGCACGAGCAGAAGCCTTTGTTCAAGGGCTTCTGCTCGTGTATGGTTATATGATTGTCCTTGCGGTGTTTGAGCCTGCTTTTTAGACTGTGTGCTGTGGGCGGAATTATCATTTCTCTGGTGATGACATGAATTTGGTGATACTTTTAAAATAAGGGTGGCAAATCGGTGGCAGCACCGCCTTTTTCAGGTTCCTGAAATCCTTGAAGAGGCTTATTTTATGCGGCTTAAAGAGCAGATTGTCTCACAATGATATGTTCTCGGAAACATATCGACTGCGCGGCACTTTGTGGCGGTGTAGCCCATGTCGTTCAGGCGGCGCAGGTCGCGGGAGAGGGTGGCGGGGTCGCAGGAGACGTAGACCAGGCGTTCCGGTGCCATGGAGACGATGGCGGACAGCACCTGCTCGTCCATGCCCTTGCGGGGCGGGTCGGTAATTATGACGTCAGGGCGAAGGCCGTCGGCGGCGAGCTTTTGGGCGATGTCCTTGGCGTCGCCGCAGAAATATTCCGCATTCTTTACGCCGTTTTTCGCGGCGTTTTTTTGCGCGTTTTCAATAGCGGCAGGGACGATGTCGCTGCCGATAAGTCTCGCGGCGTCGCGCGCTATGGAAAGGCCGATGGTTCCGGCTCCGCAGTATAAATCCAGCACGGTTTTCCCTGCCGGTTCCGCATATTCCCCGGCCAGGGTATACAGCGTCTCCGCCTGGCGGGTGTTGACCTGGAAAAAGGTCAGGGGCGACAGCTCAAAGGTCGCGCCGCACAGAGTCTCCTCCACGGTATCCCGCCCCCAAAGAAGGCGGATAGGCCTGTCCAGAACAGTATTGCCGCTGGCGCGGTTTTCGCAGAGCATCACACCTGTCAGATCCGGACAGGCGGCCCGCAAAGCGGCCACGGCGCTCTCCGGCAGCGGCCTTGCGGATACGATACAGGCGGCGAAGTCCTTTGCTGTCCGCCGCAAAAAAAGATGGCGCACGGCTCCGTCTCCGCTTCTTTCGTCATAGGCGGGGATGCCGGTATCCCGCATCCACTGAAGCAGGGCGGCGGCAGCCCGGTCAAAGCAGGTCGGCTGCAAATAACAGCGCTGGGCTGGTATCACCTCATGGCTGCGGGCGCGGTAAAACCCGCATACCGGGCCGGGGGCAAAGTTGTAGATGGCCTTGTTTCGATAGCCTTCTTGCCGGGGTGCGGCCAGGATGGAATCCGCCTGGATCGCCAGGCCTCCGATGCGCTGGAGCGCGTTGTTGACCCGTTCCAGCTTGAATTGCAGCTCTTGGTCATAGGTCATGTGCATGGCGGCGCAGCCGCCGCATTTGCCGAAGGCTGGGCACAGCGGTTCTGTCCGGGAAGGGGAGGGGAGCAGAAGCTCCTCACCCCGGCCCCATACAGCCGAGCGGGCAACCTTTACGATGCGCACCCGCCATTGTTCCCCAGGCAGTGCGCCGGGGACGAACACAGCCCGTCCCCCGATGCGGCACACTCCAGCGCCCTGGGAGGTGAAGCCGGTAATCCGGGCCTCATATATGTCATTTTTTGCAAGCTCTTTCATCATATATAGGATTTTACCACATATCAGAGGAAAATGTACTGCCTTTCCCGAAAAAAAGGAAAATATTATACCGATAAAAAACTATTGCATAAGCTAATAAAGTATGCTATACTGATTGTAACTTTTGTTACCTTGTTTACTAAAGAGTTACAATCCATATTTATAAGGACGTGTGCAAGATGAAACGAATGATTTGCGTGGGCCTGTGCCTTATTATGCTGGCAGGGATGCTGATGATGCCCGCCCTGGCGGTGGAAGCGCCCCTGCCTATCACGATGGATGAGGCGGAGTCTGGGGATGATTCCGAATCTGCGGAGCCAGCCGCGGAGGAGCCGGACACAGAGACCGCCGAGGATGAGGAGGAGCAAGCGGAGGAGCAAGCTGCGGAGAGCCAGGAGGCTGACGATGCCGACCCCTCGACGGATGACCCTCAATACTGGGTGACAAACCATGCGGATCCTTATGCCTCGCCCTTTGCCCTTATGGCTACGGGGGCCACCTTTGATGATTTTACCACCCGCGCCTTGAACGATGAGACGCTGTATCTTGGCATTGATGTGTCAGAATTTCAGGCGACAATCGACTGGGAAGCCGTGGCGGCGGACGGTGTTCAATTCGTCATCATTCGGGCGGGCTACCGGGGCGCTACCAGCGGAAAGCTTGGCACGGACAGCAAATTTGTAACCAACATCACCGGGGCGCTGGCTGCCGGGCTGGAGGTGGGCGTATATGTATACTCCCAGGCCATCACTGAGGACGAGGCCCGGGAAGAGGCCCAGTTTTTGATAAACCTGGTGTCAAGCTATGATATTACGCTGCCGCTGGTTCTCGACTATGAGTATTATTCCGGCAGCAGCGGCTATGCCGGCCGGCTGTATAATGCAGGCCTCACCAAGCAGGAGGCCACGGACATATGCAACGCCTTCTGCGACGAGGCGGAGTCCGCGGGCTATGACAGCATGGTCTATGCAAACGCCTATATGCTGAACTACAAGCTCTATCCTGACCAGCTGGGCCGGATATGGCTTGCCCATTACACCACGCAGACCGACTATTCCGGGGATTATGAATACTGGCAGTGCTCCTCATCCGGAGCGGTCGATGGTATTTCTACCCTGGTAGACCTGAACTTCTGGTTCAAGCCCAATTCTTCCTCCTCGTCTTCCGGTTCGGGAAGCTCCGGTTCTGGAAGTTCCGGCACGGGAGACTCCAGTACGGGGGATTCCAGCACAGGTGACTCCGATTCGGGAAGCTCCGGCACGGAGACGAGCAACCCCTTTACTGATGTGGATGAGAATAGCTGGTACTACAGCGTTGTGATGGAGGCATATAACGGAGGCGTTGTGAAGGGCATCACCTCCACGGCGTTTTATCCCAACAATACGGCCACACGTGCGCAGGTTGTTACCATGATATACCGCATGGTGGGCGAGCCGGAAACGGACGGCACAACGGCCTTTACAGATCTGACGCAGGAGTATTATATCGACGCGGTCACATGGGCGGCGGAAAATGAGGTCGTCCAGGGGGTCAGCGATACCTCCTTTGCGCCGGACAATTCCATCACCCGGCAGGATCTTGTCACCATGCTTTATCGCCTGGCCGGAAGCCCCTCTGCCAACGGAGATTTGAGCGCATACAGCGACGGGGACACCGTGCGCTCCTATGCCCAGAGCGCTATGGCCTGGGCGGTGGAAAACGGCATTATTCAGGGCTACAGCGCGGACAATACCCTGCGCCCGGCCAACGCCGCCACCAGAGCGGAGGTCTGCGCCATCCTGGTGCGGTATCTGGCGCTGTGACCACGCTTTTTTGAGGGACTTCCATTTTGCGGGAATTTGGCGTATAATAAATAATTCCAGCGGCGCTGCGGTTTTTCATGCGCGGCGTCGCGCATAATAAAGAGACTATTCTTCGATGGAGAAGCGTTATGGATGAGCTTGAAAGAATCAAAAATATGACCCCGGAGGAGCAGCAGGCCTATCTGGATCAGCTCCAGGCCTGTGAGCATGACTGCTCCACCTGCTCCCAGGAATGTGGGGCCAAGGTGAAAAAACCGGCCAAGGTGGTCATCGTTATCACCGGCGGCAAGGGCGGCACAGGCAAGAGCGTTGTGTCCGTCCTGCTGGCGAAGGCCCTTTTGAAGCAGGGGATTTCCGTGGCTGTGCTGGATGCGGACGTGGCCTGCCCCACGGTTCCCGCTCTGTTGGGCATGAAGGATCCTGTTCTGGGGGATATGCCGGAGCTTGCTCCCGTGCCGGGGCCTGCGGGTTTCGGCGTCGTGAGCATGGGCCTTATCTCTGAGGACCCGATGGAGCCGGTGCTGTGGCCGGGGAAGGACATCGCAAAGCTTGCCGTCTGGCTGCTGAAGGATACGAATTGGACTGCCGACCTGGATGTGCTTTTGATTGATATGCCGTCCGGGGCGGGAGATGTGCCCCTGGAATACTATACCACCATGCCTCTGGACTATGCACTGGCGGTGGCGGAACCGGGAGAGGTGTCCTCCGGCGCGCTGCGGCGGGCTATTAACCTCGCGGATATGCTTCGGGTGCCTGTGATGGGTATTGTGGAGAACTTTGCCGAGGAGGACATGAGCCTTCCGGTCTCCTGTGAGACCATCCCGGTGGTGGCTTCCATGCCGTATGACGCCGCTCTGCGCCGTGCGGCCAGCGAGGGAAAGCTGGGCGATTATGAGACGGACAGCCTGGATTATCTGGCCCGGGCCATCGGCGAGCTGAGGTAAGCCATGCGGAGAAACGGATTTATAACGGGCCTGCTCTATGTGCTGATGGTTTTTCTGGCTGTGGGCCTGGGCGTACTGATATTTTTCAATTACCAGGCGAACACGGAACAGATGGCGGAAATTGCTGCGGCAGAGGCCGCAGCTGCGGTCACGCCTACTCCTGCGCCGACGGAGACTCCCGCGCCCACGGCTACCCCGACCCGCACGACAGAGACCGTTACCCTGGCCTTTGCCGGGGACATTGTGGGCCAGGTTGGCCTGACCACGGATGCCGCCGAATCGGACGGCGAGACGACGACCTATGACTATTCCGAAGAGCTGGCCGGTGTGTCCGTCTCCCTGGAAGGGGCGGATCTTGCGGCCTGCACCCTGGTGGGTACCCTGTCGAGCGGCACGGATTATGAGGGCTATCGGATGAACGCTGCGATGGCGGATGCCATTGTCGGCGCGGGCTTCTCCCTCGTGAACGCGGCCACGGATCATATTCTGGACGACGACCTGGAGGGCCTTTCAGAGACGGTTAACCTTTTGAAGGATACAGGCCTGGGAGTCGTTGGCGCTTATAATAACGAGATAAGCACTGGCCTTCTTGTTGCGAACGTAGGGAATGTCCAGGTGGCGTTTCTCAGCTATACATACGGCACCGGTGGTGTCTCCGTGGCTGACAATAGCTGGTGCGTAAATCTTTTGACCACCGATTATATGACCGACCAGGAGACGGTGGACTATGACCGAATCGACGCGGACATCGCCGCCGTGAAGGAGGCGGGAGCGGATATTGTGGTCTGCTTCCTGTACTGGTGGGATAATACCCAGTATTACACGGTTCCCCGTGATAACCAGACAGAGGTAGTGAACTACCTGTGTGAAAACGGTGTGGACATCATCGTCGGGAGCGGGGTCAAGGCTCCCCAGCCCATTGAGCTTCGAACCGTGGAGCGGGAGGACGGCAACGCCAACTGCGTTATATGCTACAGCCTTTCCAACCTGATGAGCTGCTTTAACGACAACTATACAAACCTTTCCGCCACGGCCCGTATTGAGATAAGCCGGGATGTGGATACCGGGGAGGTATGGGTCAGCGGCGTCAGCTATTATCCCCTGTTCATGCTGGACACGGACGATTACAGCGACTATACCGACCCGGAATATAAATACCGCCTTCTGGACGCATACAGCGCCATAGAGGATTATGAATCCGGCGCTTCCGATGCGGTGTCGGAGGAGACCTATCAGGCCATTCTGACCGGCGTGAGCGACCTCCAGACCCTTCTGGGGGCGGACTATGACATTGCAAATGGCGGCGTGATTCTGGATTTCCCCTATACAGCGGAGTGACGACCCTACAGCCAATGCGCCAGTAAAAATGTATATCCTGCGGCGAAAAGGCCGCACAGCGCCCGGCCCAGCAGGTGCCGGGCGCATTTTATGTCTGTCCCGTCCAGTACGCCAAGGGTCTGGCAGTGGACGCTGACGCCGCCCCAGCCCAGCATGAAGGAGGCGGCGGCCAGTACGCCGGGCGTGGGGGAGAGACCCGCCAGCGCCGTGACGCCGCTTCCTAGCTCCAAAAACCCGGTGACAGCCGCCCGCAGCAGCGGCGGCAGCAGGGACAGGGGCGTCAGCAGATTCAAAAGAGCGGAAAACAGCACCACATAGCCGCAAACGGTCATGGTGGAGCTGACTGCCCTGGCCACCGCCGACGGAAAGGCGGCGGAAAAGGAGAGTACCTCCGGCGGAGTGGACGAGACTGCTGCGGGAGGCTCCGTCTGTTTGTCCCGGAACAGGAGGCCCACGGTGACGGCGGCCAGCACATGAGTGGCGTAAAGCAGCAGTCCGGCCCTGGGACTTTGAAAAATGCCGCCTGCCGCGCCGATGATGAAGGCGGGGCCGGAATTGTTGCAGAAGGACAGAAGGCGCTCTCCCTCGCTTTTCGTTACCCGACCGGAACGGCGCAGCTCTGCCACCACAGAGGCTCCCAGGGGATAGCCTCCGGAAAGTCCCAGGAAAAACGCCTGCGCCCCGGCAGGGGAGATGTGGAAAAGCCTTTCCATAGCCCCGCCTGCGAGATGCCCCAAAAGCTCCGGCAGTCCCATGGCGGCCAGGAGATTCGCTAAGACGAAAAAGGGCAGAAGGGATGGAACGAGCG
>JAJQHT010000007.1 GCA_021199595.1 Oscillospiraceae bacterium | reverse complement strand
GTTCTTCCTAGTCCCGGTGATGACCCCGGCCTGAATCAGCTTGCCCATGGTGCTGGTGGCCATTTCCGTGTGCAGGCCCAAATCCTTCAGATCCATCATCTCGTTGGCGATGGCGTTTGGCAGAGAGCCAATGCCGAGCTGGATGCAGTCCCCGTCCTTCATCAGGGAGCGGACGTTTTTTGCCACCAGAATCTCCTCCGGGGAGGGTTCCGTGTCCGGCACCACGTTGATGGGGTAATCCGCCTCCAAAAGGCAGGTCACGTCGTTGATGTTGATTTCCAGCCCGCCGCGGACGCGGGGCAGATTGGGGTTTATTTCCAGAACGATCTTGTCCGCGCTGGCGTAGGCCGCGTCCTCGTACATCATGCAAAGACCCACCTGCATATTGCCGTTTTCGTCCATAGGGGTGGCGGCGGCGGCGAACACGTTGCAGGGGAAGTGGCCGCTGGTGAAGGTGGAGTAGTCGCACATATCCGCCGGGATGAAGCTGGTGTTGCCGTTTTTCATGCCGTTGGAAAGATCCCGGCCAAAGAAGAAGGAGCCGGTGTTGATGTGGCCGTCCATCCCGTCCATGGTGACAAAGGGGTAGATGCCCTCGCGGCCCTTAATACACTTCACCCCCGTGACCCGATCCGCGATGGTGTGCATATGTTCCAGCATTTCCACCGGGGCGTTGCAGGCGGCAGCAAAGGCCACCACGTCCCCGGACTGAATCACGTCCAGGCAGTCCTGAACCGTGCCCTTCTTGGCGTTATACAATGACTGATAGTTTGTTCTCATATTCTGTATGCTCCCTCCTTGGAAAGCCTGTATATGGTGTAAATATGTTTAGTATATTATATTTTATTGCGGCAGGAATTGCAATAGGCAAGGGTAAAGGGCGTATGGATAGAGGGCGTAAGGCCCTGAAGTGTAAAGAAATCGGGAATCATCGAAGCTTCGGTGATTCCCGATTTTTGGTGCCGGTGGTGGGACTTGAACCCACACCCTGTTGCCAGGAACGGATTTTGAGTCCGTCACGTCTGCCAATTCCATCACACCGGCAGGGCAACGTATATTATACACGCTGACCGCCGGAAAAGCAAGGGAAAATTTATATGGTAAGTCCCAGCTCGCAGGCGGCCTCTATGGCGTCGATGACCCGGCCAAGGCGGTGGGCGTTGCCGACGGTCTCCAGCGGAATGCGACCGGCCAGGGCGGTTTGCAGGGTGTCGTCCGGCTTTGTGCCGACGCACATGACCACCGCGTCGCAGGGCCAAGCACCCTCAGCGGTGCGGACGCCCTCCGCCGTTACCGCCTCCACGGTCGTGTGGGGTTTCAGCTCCGCACCCATGGTTTTCAAATCACCCAGGGTTGGCCAGGCCACGCCCGGCTCATAGCCCCGGCCCAGCTTGTCCTTCTCGAAGACGGCGATTTTGCGGTCGGAGGTTTTCAGCATTTCATGGAGCCGCTCGTCCGGCTCCACCCCGTAGCGTATACGATAGAACAAATCCTCCGGGGACATACTGCCGTCCATCAGCAGATAGCGGGCCGCCTCCAGCCCCACGAAGCTGCCCCCGATGACACCCACCCGTGCGGGCAGGACGGGCCGCTCTGTCAGCAGCTCCAAAACCGTATACACCGGCACCGCCCCCGGCTCCACGGGGACAGGCTTTTCCTTATAGCCACGGCCCTGGGCCAGCACGCACAGATCGAAGCCGTCGGCCAGAACATCCTCCGCCGTGGCCTGCTGGTTCAGCTCAATATGTACGCCGGACGCCCCCAGGGCGCTCCGATACCAGGTCAGCAGGTCGGCAAACTCCCGCCGTCCCGGCATGGCGGAAAAAATGGCCATCAGGCCGCCCAGCCGGTCGTTTTTCTCCCAAAGGGTGACGGAATGGCCCCGCTGGGCCGCCCGGAGGGCGCACTCCATTCCCGCAGGCCCGCCGCCCACGACCAGGATATGCTTCGGCTCCGCCGCTGGGGTCAGCTTCAGCTCATATTCCCGCCCGGCCAGCCCGTTCGCGAGACAGCGGATGGGCTTGTCGAAAAATGTCCCCGCGAGGCACCCCTGGTTGCAGCTGGTGCAGTGGCGTATTTTTTCCGGTCTGCCCTCCATGATGAATTTCGGCAGATCCGGCTCCGCGATAAGCGCCCGGCCAATGGCCACGATGTCGCACCGGCCCAGGGCCAGGGCCTTCTCCCCCTGGAGCGGGTCGCTCATGCGGTTCGCCATGGCCACGGGGATGTCCACCTCTTTCCGAATCTCCGTTGCGAGATAGGAAAGGCCCCCGCGCGGCATCTCCCCAGTGAGCTGGGGGGTGCGGCTCTCGTGCCAGCCGCCGGTCAGATCCAGCAGGTCAATCCCCGCCCTGGCTGCCAGCGGGGCGAAGGCCCGGCACTCGTCGGAACCCCCGGCTCCCGGCACCAGGGTGTGCGCCCCATAGCGCAGCAGCACAGGGTAATCCGGCCCCACGGCCTTCCGCACGGCGGCAATCACCTCCAGGGGAAACCGGCAGCGGTTTTCAAAGCTGCCGCCGTATTCATCCTCCCGGAGATTGGTCAGAGGGGACAGAAACTGACTGATGAGATACCCCGCCGAGCCGGAAATCTCCACCGCGTCGAACCCCGCCTCGCGGGCGCGGCGCGCGCCTTCGGCCCAGGCGTCAATGATGGCGTGAAGCTCCTCCAACGTCATGGCCCTGGCCGTCTCCTTGGTGAAAGGGGTATACACGGCGGAGGGAGCCACCGCCCCGCCGGGGTCTAACACGTCCGCGTTATACATATACCGCCCGGCGTGATAGAGCTGCACCGCCACCGGGCAGTCCCGCTCCCGCATTCCCTGCGTGAACGCCTGCCAGGGCTTTATGCAGCCGTCGTCCGCAAGGCTCATGGTGCTGGCGCGCGCGCCCTTGCCGTCAAAGCGGCAGGCCCCCACCACCACAAGGCCCGCGCCGCCCTCCGCCCGGCGCCAGTAAAACTCGTTGAACCGGGGGGTGGGCAGGCCGTCCTGAGAATACAGGGTGTGCATGGCGGTCATCAGGATGCGGTTTTTCAGCGTGAGCGGCCCCACCTGGATGGGCTGTGTCAGGTAGTTGAATTTCATGGTTTTTTACTCCGCCTGCATGGCGAGATAGGCGTTGATGAAGCCGTCGATGTCGCCGTCCATCACGGCCTGGATGTTGCTGTTTTCAAAGCCGGTGCGGGTGTCCTTGGCGAGGGTGTAGGGCATGAACACATAGGAACGTATCTGGCTGCCCCATTCTATTTTCATCTGTACGCCCTTGATGTCCTCAATCTTTTCCAAATGCTCCCGCTCCTTGATTTCCGCGAGCTTGGCCCGCAGCATATCCTTGCAGTTTTCAAGGTTCTGGAAATGGCTTCGCTCCACCTGGCTGGACACCACAATACCCGTGGGAATATGGGTCAGGCGGACGGCGGAGCTGGTTTTGTTGACCTTCTGGCCGCCGGCGCCAGAGGAGCGGTACACGTCCATTTTGATGTCCTCGTCCCGCAGCTCGATTTCCCCGGCGTCCTCGATCTCCGGCATAACCTCCACGGCGGCAAAGCTAGTCTGACGGCGGCCGGAGGCGTCAAAGGGGCTGATACGCACCAGCCGGTGAACGCCGTGCTCGCTTTTCAGATAGCCGTAGGCGTTGTCGCCCTCGATTTTGATGGTGGCGGACTTGATGCCTGCCTGGTCTCCGTCCTGCCAGTCCATCAGGGTGTATTTGAAGCCGTGGCGGTCTGTCCACATGGTATACATCCGATAGAGCATCTGCGCCCAGTCCTGGGCCTCCGTGCCGCCGGCCCCGGCGTGGAAGGTGACGATGGCGTTGTTGGCGTCGTATTCCCCGGTCAGCAGGGTGGAAAGACGGGTCTGCTCCAGCTCCTCCTGGAACTTGGCGAAGCCGGTTTCCAGCTCCGGCAGAAGGCTGTCGTCGTCCTCCTCCAGCGCCATCTCGCAGATGGCGTACATATCGTCCCACGCGGCGGCGAGCTTTTCATAGCGCGCTCGCACTTGTGCTGCAGGGTCTTGAGCTGCTTCTGTCCGCGCTGGCTTCGCTCCAAATCGGTCCAGTAGCCCTCCTCCGTGCTTTCCGCCTGGAGCTTTTCAATCTCGCCCCGGGCCTCGTCCAGACGCATGGCCTGCTCCAGCCGTTCCAGTGCCGGGTGGCAGTTCGTCAGCTTTGTTTTATATTCCTCAAATTCGAGCATAGGTTATAGTCCTCTCCATTCGTGGCCTGTTGTGATTTACCTTATATTATATACAAATTTGCAATTCCTGTAAATAGGCAACCGAAAAGGAAACAGTTGCCCCCTGCGCTTGCTTTTCTTTTTTGCGGGAACGTGGTACAATAGGGCAAAAATTAACCGGGAGGCAAGGATTTTGAGAGTGTTCCGATTTGTGTTGTGCGCTGCCGTCGCGCTGGCGGCGCTGTATCTGCTTTTGTGCTGGCTTTTGTTCCGACTGGCCTGTCGGCGGTTTCCGGAAAACCACAATCCGTTTCGGAAATATAACGAGGAAATGAGGCACCTGATGGACGACTACCCCGACCTGGCGGCAGAGGGGGCCGAATTTTACCGCTCCGTGACCTTTCAGGATGTGGAGATAACCTCCTTCGACGGGCTGCGGCTCCATGGCCGCATAGTGGAAAACCCCAACGCCCGGGGCGTGGTGGTGGCTTGTCACGGCTACCGGAGCAACAGCACCAGAGACTTTCTGGGGGGCTGCCCCTTTTATTATAATTCCGGCTTCACCCTGCTGCTGATAGACCAGCGGGCGTGCAGCGAGAGCGAGGGAAAATACGTCACCTTCGGGGTGCGGGAGAGCCGGGACGCGGTGGACTGGTGCAAATTCGCGGCGGAGAAATACCCCGGCCTTCCCATCCTGCTGGCCGGCATTTCCATGGGGGCCACCACGGTTATGATGGCAAGCCCCAACGTGCCGCCGCAGGTGAAGGCCATCGCGGCGGACTGCGGCTTTGTCTCCCCCTGGGAGATGCTGACCGCCGTCGTGCACAGCGCCGGAAAATTCCCCGCCGCGCCTATCCTGTTTGGAGTGAACCTGTGGGCGCGGCTTCTGGCCGGGTTCGATTTGCGCACCTCTGCCAAGGACGCCCTGGCCAAAAACACGACCCCCATCCTGTTCGCCCACGGGGAGGCGGACGCCCTTGTCCCGCCGGAGGATGTGCGGGAAAACTATAACGCCTGCAAGGCTCCCGCCGTGCTGCTTTCTGTTCCCAACGCCGCCCACGGCATGAGCTACTGCGAGGATTTGGAGGGCTATCAGGCGGCCCTCAGGAATCTCTGGGACACCTATCTGTTCGGCGGTGCGGACGCATGAGGAAGGAAAAGGAAAAACAGGTTTTCTATTATCACTCCTTTACGGACGATTTTGTGGTGAGCCAGAACCAGGACTTCGCCCTGCCGGAGGACTATGTCTGGGTCAAAACCGGCTTTTTCTATCGCCTGTGGAGCGCGTTTCTCTATGCCGTCGCCACTGTGTTCGCCTTTTTCTACGGTAAGCTGGCCCTGGGTCTGAAAATCGTCCGAAACGCCGACCTACGAAAGTTTAAGGATACCGGCGTTGTCCTGTACGGCAACCATACCCAGCCCATGGGGGATGTGTTCACTCCCATTTTGCTGTGCCGTCCCAAGCGGGGGTACACAATAGCTTCCACTGCCAATTTGGGCATCCCGGTCATCGGGAAGATCCTGCCGCCCCTGGGGGCGCTGCCCCTGGCGGACGACGTGCACGGGATGAGCCGCTTGCTGGCGGCGGTGCGGACGCGGCTGGAGCAGAAGGCCACTGTCATCGTCTTCCCCGAGGCCCACGTCTGGCCCTGGTATACAGAGATCCGGCCCTTCCCCGCCTCCGCGTTCAGCTTTCCCGTGGACGCGAACGTCCCCGCCTTCTGCGCCACCGCCACCTATCAGCGCCGCCGCCACAGGAAAAAGCCCCAGCTTATCGTCTATCTGGACGGCCCCTTTTATCCGGATGAGGCCCTCCCCAAAATCAAGCGCAAGGCCGCCCTCCGCGACGCCGTCCACGCCCAAATGGTCGAGCGCAGCAAGCTGAGTGACTGCCGATATATTGAATACCTCCCTGTGGAGGAAAAGAGCTGAAAAAATGCGCCGCAAAAAATACGGCGCATTTTTTAAGTAGACACCCGTCCTTCCAGCCTGAGAAGGGCGGTTTTTTTGTCCAGGCCTCCGGCGTAGCCGGTGAGAGCGCCGTTTGCACCTATGACCCGGTGGCAGGGAACCAGGATGGAGACAGGGTTTCGGCCCACGGCGCTGCCTACGGCCTGGGCGGACATGGTTTCCAGGCCCCGCCGGGCGGCGATGGTGCGGGCGATGGCTCCGTAGGTAGTGGTCTCCCCATAGGGGATGGCCCGAAGCTGCTCCCAGACGGCCATCTGAAACGGCGTCCCCCGCAGAAGAATCGGAGGCGTGGGGCCTGGGTCATGGCCGGAAAAATAGACCTTCAGCCATTTCGCGGTCTCGCGGAACACAGGCAAATCGCCTGATGGGCCAAGATTTTCTCCAAAATATTTTTGCCCGTCGAACCACAGCCCGGTCAGCGCGTCTCCCTCCCCCGCCAGGGTGATGGGGCCGAGGGGGGACGCGAGATGAAAGGTACAGCAGTCGTTCATGCTTTGACCTCCTGTGCTTTTACAAGGGCGGCGTATTCGCCGTTTTGGGCCATCAGCTCTTTATGGGAGCCAAGCTCTGTCACTGTCCCATGGTCTATCACGGCGATACGCTCCGCGCCCCGGACAGTGGAGAGGCGGTGGGCGATGATGATGGTCGTGCGGCCGACGGAAAGGGCGTCGAAGGTTTTCTGGATCCGGGCCTCGGTGACGCTGTCCAGGGCGGAGGTGGCCTCGTCCAGGATAAGCACCGGGGGATTTTTCAGGAAAATTCTGGCGATGGAGACCCGCTGCTTCTGGCCCCCGGAGAGGAGCACGCCCCGCTCGCCCACCTCGGTGTCAAAGCCCTCTGGCATGGCGAGGATGTCCTCGTATATCTCCGCCCGCTTCGCGGCTTCGACGACCTCCTCCATGGTGGCGTCCGGGCGGCCATAGCGGATGTTGTCCCCAATGGTTCCGGCAAACAGAAACACGTCCTGCTGCGCCACGCCTATACTCCGGCGCAGGGAGCGCTGGGTCACGGTGCGGACGTCCTGGCCGTCGATGCGGATGGCTCCGGCGGTCACGTCGTAAAACCGGGGGATGAGCTGGCTCAGCGTGGTCTTGCCGCCGCCGGAGGGGCCGACCAGGGCCAGCGTCTCCCCAGGCTGGATGTGCAGGTCGATGCCGTGCAGAACGGGCCGGCCCTCCTGATAGGCGAAATCCACCCCGTCCACGTCCACCGCGCCCTGCACATTTGTCAGCTCCGCGGCGTCCGGGGCGTCGGTAAGCGTGGGGTCGGTGCGCATAAGCGCCACAAACCGGCGCAGTCCGGCCATGCCGTTTGCAAATGTCTCCGTGAAGTTTGACAGGCGGCGAATGGGGCTTACAAAGGACGTGACATACAGGCTGAACGTGACAAGGTCGATGACGTTCAGCTGTCCCGCCATGATAAGTGCGCCGCCGACGGCGATGACCGCCACGGACAGCATACACAGGAAAAATTCCATGACTGCGTTGAAGCGGCCCATGGCCTTGTGAAACTGACGCTTGGAGACCTTGAACAGCTCGTTGGAGACGGTGAATTTTTCCAGCTCCCGATCCTCGTTCGCGAAGGCCTTGGCGGTTTTCATGCCGGAGAGACAGGATTCTATCTCCGTGTTGATGCGGCCGGTGGTCTCCTTTACGGCGGCAGAGGCGTCCCGCATAGAGCGGCGGCAGCGCCATATCACGCAGAAGAACACCGGCAGCATGACTGTCAGCACCAGGGCCAGCCGCCACTGGATTGTGAACATGATGATCAGCGCGCCGACGATGGTGACGGCGGAAATGAACAAATCCTCCGGCCCGTGGTGAGCAAGCTCCGTGACGTCGAAAAGGTCAGTCGTCAGGCGGCTCATCAGCTGGCCGGTGCGGCTGCTGTCAAAGTAGTCGAAGCCAAGGGTCTGGACGTGCTGAAACAGGTCTTTCCGTATGTCCGCCTCCACCCGGATGCCGAAGGTGTGGCCCCAGTAGCCGATGATATACGTGAACACAGACCGCAGCACATAGGCCGCCGTCACCGCGCCCATCACGGCCCAGAAGAGGCCGAAAGCGTTTTCCGGCAGGAGGGTATACATACACCACCTCGACACAAAGGGAAAGGCGAGGTCGATCAGCGCGATGGCCAGCGCACAGGCCATATCCAGCGCAAACAGTCCCCTGTGGGGCTTAAAATAGGAGAGAAATATCT
>JAJQHT010000198.1:8124-8423 GCA_021199595.1 Oscillospiraceae bacterium | reverse complement strand
GCCTTCCGGCTGTATGATACTTACGGTTTCCCTCTGGATATGACGGAGGACATGGCCGAGGAAGCTGGGATGTCCGTGGACGAGGCCGGATTCCAGGAGCTGATGGAGCAGCAGCGCCAGCGGGCGAGAGAGGCCCGCGGTGATATGAGCGAGGCTTGGCAGGGCCTTGATCTCGGTCTTGACAACACCCCCACGGAGTTTACCGGCTATGAAAAGACGGAGGACACCGGCGAAATTTTGGCCATGGTGCTGGGCGGGGAGCTGACCCATGAAATCTCCACCGGGGCGGAGGCCGTTCT
>JAJQHT010000198.1:0-8114 GCA_021199595.1 Oscillospiraceae bacterium | reverse complement strand
TCTGGTTTTGGACAAAACGCCTTTTTACGCGGAGATGGGCGGTCAGACCGCTGACCAGGGTATTATCAAAAACGGGGAAAACATTTTCCGCGTTACGGACGTGCAGAAAAACAAGGGCGGAAAATACCTCCATTCCGGTACGGTCATTACCGGCGGATTCTCTGTTGGCGATAAGGTGGAGACAACGCTGGATGTGGAGCGCAGGAACGCCATACGCCGCGCCCATTCCGCCACACATTTGCTGCAAAAGGCTTTGCAGAATGTCCTGGGCGACCATGTGCATCAGGCCGGTTCCTATGTGGAGGCGGACTATCTGCGCTTTGACTTTACCCATTTCTCTGCTGTAACGCCGGATGAGCTGCGCCAGGTTGCCACACAGGTGAACGATGAGATTCTGTCTGGCCTGAACGTGGACATACAGGAAATGCCCATTGATCAGGCCCGCGAAAAGGGCGCTATGGCGCTGTTTGGAGAAAAATACGGCGATGTGGTTCGTGTGGTGGATATGGGCGGCTGGTCTATCGAGCTTTGTGGCGGCACTCATGTGGACAATACTGCCAAAATCGGCCCCTTCCGTATTGTTTCTGAAAGCTCCATCGCCTCCGGCGTTCGCCGTATTGAGGCTGTCACGGGCAAGCTTTACCTCACACAGGTGGAGGACAGCTATCATCTTCTGGCCAGGAGCGCGGCGCTGGTGAAGGCCCAGCCTGCGGAACTGGCAGAAAAGCTGACGGATGTGCTGCAAAACGTCAAGACTCTGCGCCAGAATCTTGATAAGGTGCAGGATCAGCTCATGTCCGGCGAGGTGGAACGGTTCCTGTTCGCGGCAAAGAATATTGGCGGGTTAAAGGTTCTTACTACAACCATTCCCAACGTCGGTACGGACGATCTGCGCCGCATGGGCGATAAGATCCGGGACAAGGAGCCGGACTGTGTGGCCGTTTTTGCCGGCATCAACGGGGAGAAGCTGACCTTCCTGGCGGTATGTGGCAAGGAAGCTGTGGCAAAGGGCATCAAGGCCGGAGACATCATCAAGGAGGTCTGCGCTGTGGCGGGAGGCCACGGCGGCGGCAAGGCCGAGTCCGCTATGGGCGGTGGCAAGGACATCCTTATGACCGACAACGCACTCGCTATTGTGGATGACATCGTGGCCCGCAAGCTGGGCATCTAATAGAATATTGGGAGGGAAAACCTATGTCTATGGTCATCAACGCTGATTCTGACTGCCTGTTCTGCAATATTATTGAGGGGAAAATTCCCTCTACCAAGGTATATGAGGACGATTACTGCTATGCCTTCCGGGACATAGCGCCCCAGGCCCCGACGCATATTCTGGTCATTCCAAAAGAACATATCCCCTCTGCGGACGCGCTGGACAGTGGCAACTCCTCTGTTGCTGCTCGCTGCCTGGAGGCCATACCCAAAATCGCCAAGGGCGAGGGGCTTGAAAATGGCTATCGCATCATTTCCAACGTGGGGCCGGATGCGGGGCAGAGCGTGCAGCATCTGCATTTTCATCTTCTGGGAGGCAAGCGTATGCCGGACCAGATGATATAAGCGCCGCCGGTGCGAAAGCTGGCATGGGCGGCCCTTGGATTTACCGCCGCCGTTATTTTGGCGGAGTATGATATTCTGCCAGTATCGGGGCTGCCGTATATTGCGGCAGCCCTTGCTGTCTTGTCTCCGGTAGCCTTAACCCTTCGAGGTGACAACCGAAGGCGGATGCTTATTTTGCTTCTGTCCGCCAGTGTAGGAATTTTATGGTGGTGGGGCCACTATACTCTCCATATAAAGCCGTGCGAGGCGCTGGTGGGCGAGACGGCGGAGGTGACAGCCGTTGTAACGGACTATCCCCAGGAGGGAGACGGCTATACAAAACTGGAGGTGCGGATAACCGAAGGCGTACCCCGGGAACAGGCAGTGCTGTATCTCTATTCCGGCGAGATGCCGGGACTTGCACCAGGGGATGTTATCCAAGCGGAGATAAAAATTACCTCGGCGCTGGTGCGTGCTGGGGAGCGCACAAGGACATATACCGCCCAGAATCAGAATCTGTTGGGTTATATAAGAGGCGACGTGACGGTGACAGGCCGCTCCAGTCAGGCGTGGCTTTACTTCCCGAAGGTACTGTGCCAGCGTGTTAAGACGCTTTGCGGCGAAATATTTCCTTCTGACACGGCTCCATTCATGACGGCGCTGTTAACTGGCGACACAACAGCGCTGAAAAACGACGGCGGCCATTATACGGCTATGCGTCTGTCCGGGGTGCTGCATATTGTGGCTGTCAGCGGGATGCACCTGTTTGTTTTGACGTCCTACTGTGAGACCGTCCTGGGAAAGAGCCGGTGGGCCAGCCTGTTGAGCATTGCGGTCATTGTTTTATTTACCCTGATGGCCGGTTGCAGGCCATCCATCGTTCGCGCTGCGGTGATGCAGTCGATTTTGCTGTTGGCCCCTGTCCTGGGACGGGAGAACGATTCGCCCACGAGTCTTTCTGCGGCGCTTCTTCTGCTTTTGCTGATAAATCCGGCGGCAGTGGCCGGTGTGGGATTGCAGCTCAGCTTTGCCTGCGTTATTGGACTGCTGTTTTTGATACCAAAACTGTCGGGCTGGTGTCATGCACATCTGCCTATGAGAAATAAGCTGATGCGAACAACGGCAAACAGTCTGAACTGCACCATCAGCGCCACGGCATTTGCCCTGCCCCTGTCCGCATGGTATTTTGGCACTGTGCCGCTCTTTTCGCCAGTGGCGAATCTGCTGACCCTCTGGGCAGTGGAGATTTGCTTTGGGGCGGGGTATATACTTTGCGCCATTGGCGCGGTGCTGCCTGGGCTTGCATCACTGTTGGGACTGGCATTTAGCTGGCTCGTTCGGTGGTGTATGCTGGTATATGAAACCATAGGCGCCATGCCCTTTGCCTGTCTGTATACAGCGGATAATCGAGCCGCGCTGTGGCTTATCAGCGTATATGGACTGATGATTTTGTGGTATGTCCTGAGACGGCTGGGTGTGTTCATTCATTTTGGCATTCCGGCTGGTCTTTGTGTCATAGGTCTGTGCGTTGTGCTGCTGACTGGGGATGTATCCATCCGGCAGGCGGGCGGCATACTGACCGTGCTGGATGTGGGCCAGGGGGAAAGTGTGGCTCTGACAGACGGGACAGCCACAGTGCTTGTTGACTGCGGCGGAAGCGGCCTGGATAATGCCGGTGATGTGGCCGCGGATTATCTGCTAAGCCTGGGGCAGTCGGAAATAGACATTCTGATTCTTACCCATCTCCATGAGGATCATACCAATGGAGTTGAGGAGCTTTTATACCGCATGGAGGTTAATTATCTCATCTATCCCGCAGACGCGGAGGATGCAGACGATACACTGACGGATATTCTGGCTCTGGCGGAGAGCCTGGGAACCCGGAATGTTGCGCTGTCCTCAGACTGCACGGCTCAGGTGGGCAATATGGTTCTGACCATGTATCTGCCCCAGGCGGGCAGCGATGAAAATGAACGGGGCATTGTTGTTCTGGCGGAAATAGGCGGCGGAACGGCCCTTATTATGGGGGATGCAGGAGAGAACGCCGAGACGGTGCTGCTGGCACAGGACGCTGTGCCGGATGTAGACGTGCTGGTGGTGGGGCACCATGGTTCTAAGACCGCATCCAGCGCGCTGTTCCTCCAAACGGTTCAGGCAGAGACGGCGGTTATATCCGTGGGGTATAATTCCTATAATCTGCCGGCGGAGGAAATATTGGAACGGTTGTCGGTCTATTGCCCCACGGTGCTGCGGACGGATGAGGAAGGAAACGTGGCTATCGCGATGACGGAGGAGGAAGAAAATGGCTAAAGTGGAAAAGGGCGGCGCGGACTACGGTGCGGAGATAAAGCGCCTTCGGAGTGAAGGCCCGGCGCGGGTATACATCCTCCGTGGCGAGGAGGATTATCTGCGGGACAGCTTTCTCGAGGAACTGAAAAAGCAGTGCCTGGTGCCTGATACAGAGACCTTTAACCATCATCGTCTGCAAGGCCAAGCGCTGGATATGGCGAAGCTGGCGGAAAGCGTAGAGGCGATGCCCTTTATGGGGGAACGCACACTTGTAGAGGTACGGGATTTTGACGTAAACAAGACCTCTGCCTATGACCCGGAGAGGCTGAAAAGTTTGTTGTCAGATATACCGGAATGGGCCACAGTGGTTTTCCTCTTTGGCCCGGAGTACAGTCCGGACAGCCGGCTGGGCGCCGTGAAGGCCATGAAAAAGGCGGGGTATGACTTGGCTTTTTCAAGCCCGCGGGAGAACGAGCTTATCCGTTGGGTTTCCCGCCGTGTTGAGGGGCAGGGGAAAAGCATCGAAGGGGCTGACGCGAGGTATCTTATCTGGGTTTGCGGAGCCAGGATGAATACCCTGATACCAGAGATTATCAAAATTGCCGGTTATGCACAGGGGGAATTTATCACAAAGCGTGACATCGATGCTGTGGCCCGCCGCGCCCCGGAGACCACAATTTTCAATCTGACGGATGCCCTGGGAAGCCGGGCGTATGATAAAGCGGCAGGTTTGCTGGCCGATTTGCTGGCGGATCGGGATGAACCGCCCCAAAAGCAGCTTGCCATGGTCAGCGAGCAGTTTCGGCGGCTGTATGTAGCTCGTGTAGCTGCGGACAGCGGCAGGGGGGAAGATTATATTACTTCCTGCATCCCGGAGCTTGCCGGACGGGCCTATCCGCTGCGGCTGCTGAAAGGTGCCTGCAAAAACTATTCCCAGGAGCGGCTTGCCAGAGCAGTCAGCCTTTGCGTTCAGTGCGATTATCGTATGAAGGACACCGGCGGCGAGCCGGAGGCTCTGATGAAGGAGCTGCTGACGCAGCTCGCCATGGATCGGTCATGATGCGGATACGGGAGGCTATCGTAGTGGAGGGCCGGTATGATAAGGCTGCACTGGCGCAGGTTGTGGACACGGTTATCATAGAGACCAAGGGTTTCGGTATTTTTTCCGATGAGGAAAAGCTGGCTCTTCTGCGCCGCCTTGCCCAGATTAGGGGTCTGGTTGTACTGACGGATGGTGACGGCGGCGGCTTTGTTATTCGCAATTTTCTCAGGGGAGCTATAGATCCCTCGCTGGTGAAGCACGCCTATGTGCCGGATATTTACGGCAAGGAACGGAGAAAAAAAGCCCCCTCCAGGGAGGGGAAGCTGGGTGTGGAGGGTATGAGCCGGGAAATACTGGAGCAGGCTCTTCGCCGCGCAGGCGTTACCGTACTGGATGAGACTTCAGAGCAGGAGAGCAAGGCTCCACCCATCACCAAGGCGGCGCTGTATGCCCTTGGCTTTTCCGGACGCCCGGACAGCGCGGCCCGCAGGGATATATTGCTAAAGGCGCTGGGGCTGCCGGAGCGCATGACGACAAACGCCATGCTGGAGGCGCTAAACGTGCTCTCATCCCTGGAGGAAATTAAGGCTATCGCGGTTGGGATTCAAAAATAATGAGCGCAATACCTGCCAGCAGGAGAACACCCGCCGGGGTGTCTGCCATTTCCTGCGCAAGGCGGTAAAGATTGAAATTAGCGGCGCATGGCGTTCCCGCGAACAGGCATATCACGAAGGCGGCGAACACCATGACGCAGCAGAACGCCAGAATAATGCACACTGCCAGCAGGCCTGCCGGAGATATTTGCTTGAAGCTATGTAAAAAATGTTTCATGTACCTATCATATAAAAAAACACCAGCCGCTGCAAGGCACAATGTCTTCCAGCTTTGGAAGATTTATGAGGGCGACATAATATTTTTGTAGCAATATGTTGCGATGTGTGTTATAATTATTTTCGATATTTGGTAGATTCAGAATTAAAAAAATTGTGGGAGGGTTCGTCATGAAGTGTCCCTATTGCGGTTATGCGGAGAGCAAGGTCATTGATTCCCGCCCGGCGGACGAGGGTAGTACCATCCGCCGCCGGCGGGAGTGTCTGATGTGTTCCAAGCGATTCACCACCTATGAAAAGGTGGAGCGTATGCCCCTTGTTGTGATAAAGCGAGATGGCAGCCGCCAGACCTTCGACCGGGTGAAGGTTGTAAACGGTATGGTGCGCGCCTGTGAGAAGCGCCCCGTTCCCTTGAGCCAGTTGGAAGCCATTGCCGATTCCGTGGAGGCGGAGCTGCAAAACGCGCTGGAGCGGGAAATTACAACCACGGAAATCGGGGAAATGATTATGAAGCGCCTGAAGGATTTGGATGAGGTGGCTTATGTCCGTTTTGCCTCTGTTTATCGTCAATTCAAGGATTTGAACACCTTTATGGAGGAGCTTACAAAGCTCCTGGGTGACAAGCAGGGAGAAAACGGGAGCAACTGACCCTATTTTGGCTCCCTTGGGGCCAGAAATATGCCCCCTGCCATATCCGTTGTCATCATATAAACCTGATGGGGATTTTTCAGCCCCTGAGCATTGAGCTGTGCGTTCAGCCAATTCATGTCGCGGCCCAGGATTCGTAGGTTGTTTTCCATGACCCGGCCATTGTTTATGACAATTAGGGGATACCCTGTGTCCTCCTGGGTCAGATTCATCTGCCCGGCGGTAACGGGGCGATTCTCCGGGGCCAGGATGACGTTTAAGCGTCCATCCGTCTCTAATATGGCATAGTCTACCGCGTTCATGTCCAGCACGCCCTCGTTTCGCAGCGCTTCGGCCAGCTCGTCCGGGGTGAAGCGATTGCGGCGCATTTGCCCCTGGTCGATGCGTCCATGGACAATGAGCAGGGCAGGCTGGCCCGCCAAAACTGCACGACATTTCACACTTTTTGTCATTAAAAACGACAATATTAGTTCTAACCCAAGCAAAGTGACGACGGGGACAATGCCATACCAGAGAGGCTTCTCCGGGTCGGTGATGGGAGTGGAGGCCACCTGGGACACCAGCACGGTGACAATAAGCTCTGAAAGCTCCAGATCGCCCAGCTGCCGTTTCCCCATTAAACGCAGAAGGAAAACCAGCACCCCATAGATGATCACAGCGTTTATAAAAATTTTCAAAATAGTCAGCATAGTCTTAGTATGCCAACGCAAACCCGTTCTATGAGCGGATTATTGTTTTTATGAGGAGGATAAATTTTGGGAAAGTATTTTGGAACGGACGGCTTTCGCGGAGAAGCGAATGTGGGCCTGAATCCTGTTCATGCCTTTCAGATAGGACGCTACCTGGGCTGGTATTATGGCCAGACACATAAGGCCCGTATTGTCATCGGCAAGGACACGCGCCGCAGCAGCTATATGTATGAAAATGCCCTGGCTGCAGGTATCGTGGCCTCTGGCGCGGACGCCTATCTGCTGCACGTCACTACCACGCCCTGTGTTTCCTATATTGCAAGAACAGAGGAGTTTGACTGCGGCGTCATGATTTCTGCGAGCCATAACCCCTTTTATGATAACGGCATCAAGCTGATAAACGGCGAAGGCGAAAAGATGGACGACGCCCTCCAGGACGAGATAGAGCGCTATATCGACGGCCTGCTGCCGGAGCTGCCCTACGCCCTGCGGGAAAAGGTCGGCTGTACTGTGGATTATTACGCTGGCCGCAGCCGGTATATCGGCTACCTGACTGACATCTCTGACCGTCCCTTTGAGGACAGAAAAATCGTCCTGGACTGCGCCAACGGCAGCACGTGGATGATTGCCGAGGCGGTGTTCAAAGCCTTGGGGGCCAAGGTACAGGTGATAAACGCTCAGCCGGATGGGACGAATATCAATAACGGCTGCGGTTCCACGCATATCGAGGGGGTTCAGGCGTATGTTCGGGAGCATCATGTAGACTGCGGTTTCGCCTTTGATGGGGACGGAGATCGGTGTATGGCCGTGGATGAACGGGGCCAGGTGGTCAACGGAGACAAAATTATGTATCTCTGCGCCCGTTTCCTGAAGGACAATGACCAGCTCCCGTCCAATACGGTCGTGACTACGGTCATGTCCAATTTTGGATTGTATAAGGCGCTGGACGCGGCGGGCATTGCCTATGAAAAAACCGCTGTAGGAGACCGCTATGTCTATGAAAACATGAAGGCCAATGGGCACCTCATCGGCGGCGAGCAGTCCGGCCATATCATTTTCCGCAAGTATGCCCGCTCTGGG
>JAJQHT010000305.1 GCA_021199595.1 Oscillospiraceae bacterium | reverse complement strand
CGGCGGCAGCGTGCCGAGGAACTACTTCCCCGCGGTGGAAAAGGGCCTGCGGGACTGCTGCACCAAGGGCGTGCTGGCAGGGTATCCCATGGTCTATCTGAAGGCCGTGCTGTACGACGGCGACTTCCACCCCGTTGACTCCTCCGAAATGGCGTTCAAGACCGCCGCCGGTCTTGCCTATAAGGAGCTTGTGAACGCGAATCCTGTCATCATGGAACCTATCGGCCTGCTGAAGGTCACCGTGCCGGACGCGAACCTTGGCGACATCATGTCGGACATCCCCTCCAAGCGCCGCGGCACCGTGCTGGGCATGACCGCCGACGACGGTATGCAGGTTGTGGAGGCTGAGGTTCCCATGGCGGAGATGACCACCTACGCCATCGACCTGCGCAGCATCACCCAGGGGCGCGGCTCCTTCACCCTGGACTTCATCCGCTACGACGAGACCCCCGCCAACGTCCAGCAGAAGATTATCGAGGAAGCCAAGGCTATGGCCGACGCGGAGTAACGAGTAAATTATAAATAAGCTTATAAGGGGTTGTATCAACGCGTATAATTCACCCCTACAGTTGTAAGATTATGCAGGGCGAGGGATTTTTTCGTCAGGTCGTGATGTTTCGACGAAGGCGTACCGTGTGTACGTCGAGGAGAAACAGCGCGGCATGGCGGAAAAAGACCCGCCCTTGTGCGTATAGACAGGAGATTTTTTTGAGCAACAAAACAACGAACAGCTTCTATTCTCTTTGGAGTCTGGCCATTCTTTTGTGCCTGGCTCTGTCCATATTCGTGCTCCTATTCGCCTCCTGCTCCAAGGGTGGAACCGCCGAGACGGAGAGCGAAACGACCGTCACCACCGAAGCAACCGAATCCACCACCGCCGGAGCTGCCGCCACGGATGACGTGACAATCGTCACCGCCGCCGACGGAGAAGCCGAGGCCGGCACAGATGAGACCGGGGAGGCCGAGACAGAGGCAGAAACCGAGACAGAAGCAGAGGCAGAGGACTGACAAATCCTCTGCCTCCACTGTTTTTATATCAAATTGCAGGGAATATAGCAATTCATCTCGTCGATGGGAACGACCTCCTCGCACATACACAGGATGCCTCCGCTGCCCCGCGGGATGCTCGCTTTATCAAGAAGCTGATATTTTTTTACCTCCCGCCGGTCAGGAGAGGCGGACTTCTTGATTTCCAGGGGATGCACCACGCCGTCGCACTCTACCATCAGGTCGATCTCCTTGGCGTTGGCGTCCCGGTAATAGGTGATGTTGGCCCTGCTTTGCGAATAGGCAAAGTTCTTCACCAATTCCATGACCACATAATTTTCAAAAAAGCTGCCGCAGGCTGCGCCGTTCATCAGGGTTTCCGGCGTCAGCCACATGGAAAGCCACGCACACAGCCCCGTGTCGCAGAAATACAGCTTCGGCGTCTTCGCCAGCCGCACCAGCGCGTTGTTGGAATATGGCTCCAAAAGGTAAACGACGCCCATTCCCTGCAAGACCTGCATCCAGCTCTTTGCCGTTGGCTCGGAAATATCACAGCTCTCCGCCAGGGTGGCGTAATTCACCTGCTGCCCCACCAGCGCGGCGCAGGCCCGGACGAACCGGGCAAATTTCATTGTTTCCGCAATGCCCCCGTCCTCTGCGGCGTCCCGGAGCAGAAAGGTATTCAGATAGGAATTAAAATACTCCTGCCGCTGTTCCTCGTCCCCCTCCAGCAGCTGAGGCATACCCCCCAGCCAGATGTGCCGGAACACCGCCTGTATATCGTTTTTTGGCGCCTTTTGCTGCCGATGCAAAAGGGAGGCCAGGGAAAAATCCTGAGGCGTGTCAAAGACAATGCCCTCTTTTTCATTCCGGCTCAGACTGTAAAGCTCCAAAATGCCAATGCGTCCGGCAAGCGTCTCCCGAACCCGCCGCATCATTTTATATTGCTGGGAGCCTGTGAGCCAGATCAGGCCCTTCTCCTCCGTGTTGTCGCACAGAATTTTAATCTGCTCGAAAAGCTCCGGGGCCTTTTGTATCTCGTCAATCAGCAGGGGCGGCTTGTAGGTTTGGAAAAACAAAATCGGATCCGTCTGCGCCAGTGTCCGCGCCATGATATTGTCCATCGTCACGTAGGTGCGCCTGTCCCGCTCCGCCAGGTGCCTGAGCATGGTCGTCTTTCCCACCTGCCGCGCCCCTGTGACCAGCACTGCCTTGAAAAAGCTGCTCATGTGCAGAAATTTTCGCTCCAAATCCCGCGCTATATACTCCATACGGCCCTCCATTTTTATGAAAATCTAAAGTCCACTTACATTATATCGTCATTTTTTCGCGGATTCAACTCTTTTTTATTGGCATTTCTTGTGAATCCGCATTTTATACAGCCATTTTATTTTCATAATTATATATTATGTAAATAATACATCCCCCCTATTGACAACGTGCCGCCGGCGTAGTATACTCATAGCTGCCAACTGAATCAGGATCTTCGGGGCGGGGTGAGAGTCCCCACCGGTGGTTATAGCCCACGAGCCGCAAGGCACGACCTGGTGTGATTCCAGGGCCGACAGTACAGTCTGGATGGAAGAAGATCGCATACCGCAGCCGCTGTGCCAATATGTATGAATCGCCCCGGAATGACATCATTCCGGGGTATTTTGCATTTTTGCCGCCGCGCGGGAGCGACCGCCTTGAATGGATCCGTTCAGGGCATTTTTTGCGCAAAGGCGATGATACTATGAACGACAAGGATTATATGGCCCTGGCCATCTCCCTGGCGGAGAAGGGGCTGGGCTGGACGAACCCCAACCCCATGGTGGGGGCCGTTATCGTGAAGGAGGGCCGCATCATCGGCCAGGGCTACCACGCCCGGTGCGGCGAGCTGCACGCCGAGCGCAGCGCCCTGCAAAGCTGCACGGAGGATCCCCGGGGCGGCACCATATACGTGACCCTGGAGCCGTGCTGCCATCAGGGCCGCCAGCCCCCCTGCACGGACGCCATTTTGGAGGCCGGAATCAGCCGGGTCGTGACCGGCTCCGGCGACCCCAACCCCCTGGTGGCGGGCAAGGGCATCGAGATTTTACGCGCCCACGGTCTCCAGGTGGAGACCGGCCTGCTGAAGGAGCAGTGCGACGCTCTGAACTATGTGTTTTTCCACTACATCCAAACCGGCAGGCCCTACGTTGTGATGAAATACGCCATGACCATGGACGGCAAAATCGCCACCTACACCGGGGCCTCCAAGTGGATCACCGGGGAGGCGGCCCGGAACCGGGTGCATCAGGATCGCCACCGCTACGCCGCCATTATGGCCGGCATCGGGACGGTGCTGGCGGATGACCCGCTGCTGACCTGCCGCATCCCCCAGGGCCACGACCCGCTCCGGGTCATATGCGACAGCCGGCTGCGCATCCCGCTGGACAGCAATATTGTCAAAACTGCCGGGGAGACCCCCACCGTCATCGCCGCCCTCCGGCCTGACGAGGGGAAAAAAGCCACCCTGGAGGCCGCCGGGTGCCAGGTGTGGACGCTGCCGGAATCGAACGGACACGTCAGCCTTCCCGCCCTGATGGAGCGGCTGGGCCAGGAGGGCATCGACAGCGTTCTGCTGGAGGGCGGCGGCACGCTCAACTGGGCCGCCCTGGAAAGCGGCGTCGTCCAGCGGGTGCAGGCGTATATCGCCCCGAAGCTCTTCGGCGGCGCGGGAAAGGCCCCGGTAGGAGGGCAGGGCGTGGCCCTTCCCGACCAGGCGTTTCTTCTGAAAAACACCACCGTCACCCGTTTGGGGGACGACATCCTGCTGGAAAGCGAGGTGGAACAGGATGTTCACGGGCATCATTGAGGAAATGGGCACTGTCCGGGCTGTGAAGCGGGGGGCCAATTCCTCCCTCCTCTCCATCGGGGCCAGGGTCGTGCTGGACGACCTGAAAATCGGGGACAGCGTGGCAGTAAACGGGGTGTGCCTCACTGCCACCAGCGTAGATCAGAGCGGCTTCACCGCCGACGTAATGCACGAGACCCTGAACCGCTCCTCTCTGGGGGCGCTGACCGTGGGAAGTCCCGTGAACCTGGAACGGGCCATGGCCGCCAATGGCCGCTTTGGGGGCCATATCGTCTCCGGCCACATCGACGGCACCGGCCATATCCAGGCCATCCGCCGGGACGACATCGCCCTGTGGTACACCATTGAGGCGGCCCCCGCCCTGCTGCGGTATATTGTGGAAAAAGGCTCCGTGGCCATCGACGGCATCAGCCTGACCGTGGCCGCCGTCACGGAAAAGGATTTTTCCGTCTCCCTGATTCCCCACACCGCCAGCGTCACCCTCCTGGGCCAGAAGCACCCCGGCGACATTGTGAACCTGGAAACGGACATCATCGGCAAATACGTGGAAAAGCTGTTACAGCCCAAGGAGTCTGCCACACCCCAGAGCGGCATCACCTGGGAATTTTTAGCCGAAAATGGCTTTTAAATACCTCAGACCTTTCAGATAACACCCGGCGAGAGATTTTTTCGCCAGACAAGGCGGGGCGACGAAGGCGTACTTTCGGTACGTCGAGGAGGCCCAACGAAGTATGGCGGAAAAAGATCCGCCGCCCCAGCAAGGAGGAAAAATATGTCTCAATTTCAATACAACACCATCGAGGAGGCTTTGGAGGAGCTGCGCCAGGGGCGCATGATCCTTTGCACCGACGACCCGGATCGGGAGAACGAGGGCGATTTGATATGCGCCGCCCAGTTCGCCACCACGGAAAACGTGAACTTCATGGCAAGCCACGGCAAGGGGCTTATCTGTATGCCCATGTCGTCGGAATACATCCACAAACTGAACTTGCCGCAGATGGTCTCGGACAACACAGACAACCACGAGACAGCCTTCACCGTCTCCATCGACCATGTGTCCACCACCACGGGCATCTCGGCGGCGGAGCGCTCCATCACCGCCATGAAGTGCGTGGAGGAGGGGGCAAAGCCTGACGACTTCCGCCGCCCCGGCCATATGTTCCCGCTCCAGGCCAAGCCCAACGGCGTTTTGGAGCGGAACGGCCACACGGAGGCCACCGTTGACCTGCTGCGGCTCGCGGGACTGAAGGAATGCGGCCTTTGCTGCGAGATCATGCGGGACGACGGCACCATGATGCGGGCCACGGAGCTGCAGCAGAAAGCTGTAGAGTGGGGCCTCAAGTTCATTACCATCCACGACCTGCAAAGCTACCGCAAGCGGCATGAGAATTTCGTGGAGCAGGTGGCCGTCACCCGTCTGCCTACCAAATACGGGGAGTTTACCGCCTACGGCTACCGGAACACCCTGAACGGAGAGCATCATGTGGCCCTGGTGAAGGGGGACATTGGGGACGGACAGGATGTGCTGTGCCGCGTCCATTCCGAGTGCCTGACTGGAGACTGCTTCGGCTCCATGCGCTGCGACTGCGGCGATCAGCTCCACGCCGCCATGACCCAGATACAGTCCGAGGGCCGGGGCATTCTGCTGTATATGCGCCAGGAGGGCCGGGGCATCGGTCTGCTGAACAAGCTGAAGGCCTACGCCCTCCAGGATCAGGGGCTGGACACCGTGGACGCGAACCTGGCCCTTGGCTTTGCCGGAGACCTGCGGGAGTATTACATCGGCGCGCAGATTCTGCGGGATTTGGGCGTCAAGACGCTGCGGCTGCTGACCAACAACCCGGACAAGGTCTATCAGCTCTCGGACTACGGCATGGAAATCGTGGAGCGGGTGCCCATCCAGATGGAAGCTACCAAGGAAGACCTGTTCTATTTACGCACAAAGCAGCACCGCATGGGACATATTTTGAATTATTAATTTCTAAGGAGGATTTTTTACCATGAATACCTTTGAAGGCAAGCTTATATCCAATAACGACCTGCGGGTGGGCGTCGTCGCCGCCCGGTTCAACGAGTTCATCGTGTCCAAGCTGGTGGCCGGCTGCGAGGACGGGCTGCTGCGCCATGGGGTGCAGGGGGAGAACATCGACCTGGCCTGGGTGCCGGGGGCCTTTGAGATTCCCCTGATCGCCTCCAAGATGGCCAACAGCGGCAAGTATGACGCGGTCATCGCCCTGGGCGCGGTCATCCGCGGCTCCACCAGTCATTACGACGTGGTGTGCAGCGAGGTTTCCAAGGGCATCGCAAACGTAGCGCTGAACAGCGGCATCCCCGTTTTGTTCGGCGTGCTGACCACAGATACCATCGAGCAGGCCATCGAGCGGGCCGGGAGCAAGGCGGGCAACAAAGGCTCCGAGTGCGCCCAGAGCGCCATCGAGATGGTGAACCTCATCCGCACCATAGAGGCATGAGCGACGCCACCATCATTCTGGATTACGACGGCACGCTTCACGACTGCATCCGCATATACGCCCCCGCCTTTCGCCTGGCCTATGACGGTCTGGTTCGCAAGGGGCTGATGCCCCCAAGGACGTGGGAGGACAAGGAGCTGGAGCACTGGCTGGGCCTGACGGCCACGGAGATGTGGGACACCTTCGCCCCCCAGCTCTCCCAGGAAGAACGGGCCGCCGCCGGGGCCGTCGTCGGGGAAGAAATGCTTCGCCAAATCACCATCGGAAACGCCCGGCTCTACCCCGGCGTGACGGAGGCCCTGGGCGCGCTGAAAAGCCGGGGGCATCGCCTGGTCTTTCTCAGCAACTGCCGAACCGCCTATATGCAGGCCCACCGGGACGCCTTCGGGCTGGACAGCTGGTTTTCCGGCTTCTACTGCTCGGAGGACTTCGGCTGGAAGTCAAAGCCGGAGGTATTCCTCACCATTCGGGAGCAGTTCCCCGGCCCCTATATCGCCGTGGGCGACCGCTACAAGGACATGGAGCTGGCCCGCGTCTACGGCCTGAAGGCCGTCGGCTGCGCCTATGGCTACGGCCCCCTGGAGGAGCTTTCCGACGCAGGCGTCATCGTCCAAAGCCCGGCGGAAATCCCCGCCGCCGTGGAAGCGCTGCTGTAGCGCAAAAATATGACCAAAACATAGACCCCCTCGCGGCCCTTCGCATAGAATGGCCGGGAGGGGATTTTTATTATGGACATAGACGAATCCATCCGGGAAAGCCTCGCCGGGTTTGCGGCGGTCTGGCAGCGGGTGGCGGGGGCCGAACGGCCAGCCGGTCAGGCAGAGGAAACCGCGCCTATTCCCCGCTTCCGGGAGGAGCAGGCCATGGAGAGCTTTATCCAGGCGGAGCTGTGCGCCGCCGCGTTTGACAAGGCCCTCGCGCGGATGTTCCAAAGCAAGGGGCGGGCCGTCCTGCTGGCCCAGGCCGAGGACGCCATGCGCCGCGCCCGCCGCCTGCGGGCGGAATATTTCATCCGCACCGGCGTGACCTGCACGCCGGAAAATCACGGCCCGTCCGTCGGCGGCAAGCTGGCCTCGCTGCGGGAGGCCATGCTGCGGGAGGCGCGGCTGGCCCAGGACTATACCCAAGCCGCCGCGCAGACCACCGCGCCCGAAACGCAGACCCTGTACGCGGAATATGCCGCCGGAAGCGCCGCCCGCGCCCAGGCTCTGCGGCGCCTGCTGGTGGACTGCTTCTTCTGATATTGGTTACAAAAAATTACAGTTATTCTCAAATTAGTTACAATATCTCATCTTTCCCATATTTCGCAATATGTAGATTAACGCTCATTTATTAATATAACAATTCATTTATTCTTCACATTACTCTGCTAAACTACACCTTGGCTGAAAAAACGCAATGGTCAAGGGAGACCCATTTATGAAAAAAACGCAATCCGTCAAACACGACTTTTTATGCGTAGGCTTCGCCAAGTGCGGAACCAGCACGCTGCAGGCTATATTCCAGCACCACAAGGACATCTACCTGCCCGCCATCAAGGAGACCTATCTCTATTTCTCCAAGGGCTACGACTGGTATCTGAAACGCTATTACGACAAAACCATCACCAAAAAGGTCGTGGGGGAATTCAACCCCTGCTACACCATGGCGGTAAACACCCGCAGCACAGACAGCATCGCCCGCCAGATACGCGAGGACTTCGGCCCGGAGCTAAAGCTCATCTTTATTCTCCGCAACCCCGTGGATAAGCTTTTTTCCTGGTACAAATACGCCCTGCCCTACGGCTGGATATATGAAAACCCGCAGGACAACATCGTCCCCAACATCGGGGCAGGCTTTGACGAATACGCCCGCGCCCAGTTCCACGCTGACGGCCAGGGAGGCGTCGTCCTGGATATGGGGGAGCACCCCCGCACGCACTATGCGCTGGAAGGGGAATACGGAAAATTCATCGACTCGTTTCTGAAATACTTCCCCCGGGAAAACATGAAATTCATCCTGTTTGAGGAATTTATCCAGGACGAGGAGGCCTACTGCCGGGACATCATGGATTTCATCGGCGTGGAGCCGGATCCCAATCTGAGCTACAGCGGCTGCGCCAACGAGGGCAACCGCGCTCCCAAAAGCACCCGCTCCATCTGGTGCATGAAGGCGCTCA
>JAJQHT010000221.1 GCA_021199595.1 Oscillospiraceae bacterium | reverse complement strand
TGGCACTGCCCCCTATATGATGACCGGCGGCGTGGCCCGCAATAAGGGCGTGGTAGGCCAGCTGGAGGAGCGGCTCGGTGCGGGGCTTTATATCGCCAAAGACCCCGACCTGTGCGGCGCGCTGGGTGCTGCCCTGTTCGCCGTGGAAGGAAGCGAGGAATAACATGGCAAGTCGTGAGGACAGGCTGAACCGGGTACTCTGGCCCTTTTACATCCTGGCAATCATCCCGGCCATTTTATGTGCCAGGGCCGTGCAGCCGGAGGGCTGGCAATGGGCTGCGCCGCTGATTGGATTTTTCATTCTCTGGTCTGTGGGCTTGCTGCTGCTGTATATCATCGCCGTGTTCCTTTTGTCCCTGACGGTGGACAAGACAAAGCCGGTGCCGGAAAATCACCCCTTTTTCCGCCGGATAGGACTTTCCATCGTGGGCCTTCTCTGTCGCTTTGGGCGGCTGCGCATCCACGGGGAGGGCTGGGAAAAAATGCCAGAGGGCCGGTTTTTGCTGGTATCGAACCACATATCCAACTATGACCCCATCGTAATGCTGTGGCTCCTGCGAAAGCTGGATCTGGCTTTTGTGACCAAACCGGAAAACCTGCGCATCCCGCTGGCAGGCGGCATGATCCACATGATGAACTTCCTGCCCATTGACCGGGAGAATCCCCGGCACGCCCTTGAGGCCATACAGGGGGCTTCCGACCTGCTGGAGCGGGATGTAGTGACCATGGGCATATACCCGGAGGGCACCCGCAGCAAGGACTGCGTCCTGCTCCCCTTCCACGACGCAGTGTTCAAAATCGCTAAGCGCGCAAAGGTTCCCATCCTTGTGGCCAGCACGGAAGGGACAAACCACATCCACGAAAAATTTCCCCTGCACCACACGGACGTCACACTGACCCTTCTGGAGGTAATGGACACAGATACCGTAACATCCATGTCCACCAAGGACATCGGCGTCCATGTGCGGGCGCTGATGGAGGAAAAGCTGGGCCAGACGGCATCATCCGAATCCTGATGTGGCATAATTTTTTTAAAAAATTGACAATTTGTTGTTCCCTTGTCAAAAAAGGTGTGCTATAATATCTTCTGTTAAAGTAGCCTATTAAAGACTCCAGACCCCATTTTCTGAGAGGAGGAGCAACCCGTGAAAAAGAAAGCCAAGCGGCGGGTAGCCGCGGCGGCAGCCGCATCGGTCATCGCCGTCAGCGCAGTGGTCAACGTCTCCTTTGACGCGGAGGAGCTGATACACAGCGCAGATTATCTGTCGAGTCACACCCAATATGTCCAGACCGCTCAAGAGCGGGACTATGACATCACCTACACGGAAATGGGCGAGCTGTCCAAGGCTGACTCTATCCGCGCGTGGTTTATCCGTCTGCCCGTTGTGGCAAAAAGCGCTATTCTGCTGCCCCTGTGGGCCATCGGCTCGATTCCCGTGGCCGTCGGCACGGCGGTGGGCGCGGCGCTGGCGCCCTTCTGGTCTCAGATTCTTGGCTTCATCCTTCAGGCCGCCATCCTGGTCGGCGTGTTCTGCGGGGTTTATAAGCTGCTCTTCCCGGAGAAAAAGATTCGCGACCTCTTCAAAAAGAAAAACTTCAAGTGGCTGGTCATCGGCGCTGTTGCGCTTACCACGACCAACGCCATCCTGTCCTATGCCTGGGCCGGCTGGTCTATCCTGCGGGTAGTCCTGATGATAGCCGCCGGAGGCGGTGTGCTCGGCCTGCTGTGGAAGCGCATCTGCGGCAAGGAAAAAGCCCCGGAGCCGGAGCCTGTCCAGACCCGGCTGGTGCTGGAATACTAATATAACAACTATAACAGTAATGATTTGATACCATGCGAGACCATTGGTTTCGCATGGTATATTTTTTGTTGTGGCGAGTTTATGTAAAAAGTTGTGAAAAGAAGGGGCGAAAACCAACCCAGATTTGGTCAAATCAACCAATTTTTAATTTTGCTTTAATCTTTCCATGCTAAACTAAATTATCACAAGCTCCTGGCCGGTTCGCATTGGAGAAAGGGGACGGGCCGGCTGGGATTGCTTGTGAGCGATTGTATCAAACACAAGCATAAAAAACCTCCCCCGCGCTTTCAGCGCTGAAGGAGGTTTTTTCGTGCGCAATATCGGTATTAATATTTACCGTTCGTTGCCGATTTCCGTGCCGTCTGCTATTCCTCTGCTTCTATGGGTGTAATTGCCATATACGCGGCGGCAGTGCCGGTACCGAAGATGCCGCCGGAGGCGGCCAATATGTCCTCATAGCCCGTCCAGAGATCAGAGCGGACGGCCTGAACATCACTGCTGTAGCCCAGGATGATACAGGGGCACTCATCATAGACAATCTGCTGAAGCTGTTCGGCCAGAGACCGCACCGTATCCTGGTCGATGGCAGTGCGCAGGTTTACATAAATACTGTCGTACTCGCTGCTGTTCCAGCCGGTCATATCTCCTGACTCAGAATAAAACCGATACCCGGCCACTACAGGGTTTTCGCTGCCCTGCCAGCTGCAAAGGCACATATCCCAGCTTCCGCCGGCCTTGCAGATGGATGTCACATCATCATCGGTGCGCGTCCACTCCACCTGAATGCCCAAGGACTCCAGCGCATCCACCAGGACAGCTCCGGTCGTGGAGGCCCATATATCCTGAGCATTTGAATAGAGCGTCAGGACAATCTCGTCCTTTGTGTCATAATATTCCACATATCCGTCCTCATCCAAATCATAGGCAACTCCCCACAGAGCGGAACGGGCTGCATCGAGGCTATAGCCTCTGGCATTGGATAGGGACAGCGCATAATCCGTGCCGGGGCTTGCCCAGACATACCCAGCCTCCCCCGCCACGCCGGACAGGAGAGAGAATATATTCGCCCGGTCAATGCAGTATTCCACCATCGTCCGCATAGCCTGATCCGCAAAGAAACCGTCCTCCGCCGTGTTGAGAGCCAAGGCCCAGACCTCGGCGCGGGCCTGGGTAGCCTGTATCAGCTCCACACCTGGGACGCTGTCCAGCGTGAGCAGCTGCACATCCGACAGACCGTAGCAGGCATCCACCTCTCCCGCAGAGAGCGCGCGGGCGGCAGCGGTATCCGTCTCATACTGAGTAAAATAGATGGCATCCACCCGCGCCATTTCGCCGAAGTAATCCGCTCTGGTCTGGAACAGCCAGCCATCCTCCACAGCGGTATAAACAAAGGGGCCGCTGCCTATCATCTCCGCGTTGTCATAGGAGCTGGGGCTGTCCGAATAGCTGTTCCAATAGGCCTTTGGCAGGATGGGGATAGTGTTATACATCATGTCCCCCTTCACATAGGAGGTGGATATGACAACTGTATAATCGTCCGGGCAGCGGATGTCCGTTATCCCATCCAGATAAGGGGCATAAAGGTCAGAGGCACGCTTCATCAGCTCATAGGTAAACTGCACGTCCGCGCTGGTCAGCTGCGAGCCGTCGGAAAAGGTCACGTCCTGGCGCAGCCGTATCGTCCAGGTAAGCTTATCGCTGGACAGGCTGTAATCCTCCACCAGGCAGGCCACCGGCTCCCCGTTTTCATCCAGCCGCCAGAGAGCGTCATAGACCAGCAGAAAAAACTCCTCTGCGAGTCCGCCGTCCGCTGTCACCGGGTTCAGCGTATCCGGCTCCTGGGAAACCGCAATGGTAAAGGTATCCCTGTCCTGTAGGGCCGTGGTACTCTCGTCGTCTCCGCAGGCTGCCAGGGTCAGCAGCAGCGAGGCAGTCAGAAGGAGCGCCGCACAGCGCGCCAATATCGTTCTATTTTTCTTCAATATCTGTCCCCTTCCCGGCGGATTGACCATCCTCCGGCCATCCCTCGCCTTTCAGCAACAGCGCTGCTGCCTCCCCCGGCGTTACCCGCCGCTGGACGCAAACTGTCTCTATCACGGATTTTGCCCCCTCGTCCAGCAGGCCGTGCTGGCAGAGAAGGTCAATAAATTCATCCGCCTGCGCCTTATCCAGTCCAAGCCGTCTCAGCCATGACCGCTCCATCAGGGGCGTGGTATGCTCATAGCTCAGCACCAGGGAAGGGCTTGCCAAAATGCCGCCCAATCGCCGCAGGCTCTCGTCAAAATCATTTTTCTCGCGTTTATTACCCATAGTAGGGCTATTATAGCATGAATACCCGAAATTTCAAATCCCGGACAGACGTTTGAGGCGGCGCTTCTTTGAAAAATCTTTCCATTCTTCGCAGATTCGGGTTGAAACTGTCCGCAAGCTGTGATATAGTGTTGACAAGCTGAAACGGAGTGCCGCGCGCACGGGCTGTGGTAAGGGTGCCACCGTCCGCGCGGGCGGTCTTTTCGATTAGAGAGCAACTTAAAAAAGGAGAACGCCTATGCTTATCATCGGAAACGGACGGGTCATCACTCGGGACGGAGCCATGCCCTATCTGCCGGAGGGCGCGGTAGCGACAGAGGGCAGTCTCATCAAGGAGCTTGGCTCCACGGCAGCCCTGCGGGAAAAATATCCCGAGGCACGCTTTGTGGACGCCCAGGGCGGCGTTATCATGCCGGGCCTGATAAACACTCACACTCACATCTATTCCGGCCTGGCCAGGGGTCTTTCCATCAACGGCTATGACCCTCACACGTTCTATCAGGTGCTGGACGGGATGTGGTGGAACATCGACCGGCATCTGGATTTGGAGGGAACGCGCGCCAGCGCCTACGCCACCATCATCGACTGCATCAAAAACGGCGTCACCACCATCTTTGACCACCACGCAAGCTATCGGGAGATAACCGGCAGTTTGTTCGCCATCCGGGATGTGGCGCAGGAGCTGGGCATCCGGGCCTGCCTGTGCTATGAGGTCTCCGAGCGCGACGGGGAGAAAAAATGCGACGAGGCCATCGAGGAAAACGCCGCCTTCGCCCAGTGGGCCGCCCAAGAGAACAGCGACATGATAAAGGCCATGTTCGGCGGCCATGCCCTGTTCACACTCTCCGACCAGACCTTTGAAAAAATGGTTCGGGCAAACGGCGGTCTGACCGGGTATCACATCCATGTCTGCGAAGGCTCCACCGACCGCACGGACAGCTGGGACAGATATAATATGCGTCCCATCGACCGACTGGCAAAGCACGGGATTCTGGGCGAAAAGACCATCCTGGGTCACTGCATTGAGCTGACGGACGACGAGCTGGATGTGATTGCCGAGACGAACACCATGTGCGTCACAAACCCGGAATCCAACATGGGCAACGCCGTGGGCGTGGCCCCGGTGCTGAAAATGTTCCAAAAAGGCATTCTGGTTGGCCTGGGAACAGACGCCTACACCCACGATATGCTGGAGAGCCTGAAGGTGGAGCTTATCATCCAGCGGCACAACGCGGGGCTTCCCAACGTGGGCTGGCAGGAAAGCACGGGAATGCTCTTTGAAAACAACGCCAAAATGTGCAGCCGCTATCTCTCCAAGCCTGTGGGCGTTCTTGCCCCCGGTGCGTTGGCGGACATCGCGGTATTCGACTATCACCCCTTCACCCCCTTCGGGGCTGAGAATGTGGACGGACACATCCTCTATGGCTTCCAGGGAAAAATGTGCCTGCACACAGTCATCAACGGTCAGCTTCTCATGGAAAACCGCGTTCTGACCCAGACGGACGAGGAGGCTGTCTACCAGCGGGTAGAGGCCGCCGCCCGGCAGCTCTGGGGCGAGCTGAACCCATAAACGCGGCCCGTCCATATCGTTATGGCTGGCATGGACGGGAAATGGACAACTTGAAATGGAGGTAGCAAATGTCTGAAAAAATGATACCCCTGTCCTATGAGGAGCTTCTGGCCCAGATAGACGGGGAATATACGGCCCATGGTACCATCTTTGGCGTCAGCCATCTCTGGCACGCCCCGGTAAAGAGTCTGCCCATCTTTGGCGGGCGCATAGAATCCCCTATCGGCCCGGCAGCCGGGCCGCATACTCAGCTGGCCCAGAATATTATCGCGGCATATGTTGCCGGGGCCAGGTTTTTCGAGCTGAAAACCGTTCAGTTTATGGACGGGAACGAGCTAGCCGCCTGCGTGAACCGCCCCTGCATTCTGGCGCAGGACGAGGGCTACAACTGCGAGTGGAGCACGGAGCTTACTGTCCCGCAGGCTATGGAGGAATACATCAAGGCCTGGCGGATCCTCAAAATAATCAGCGAAAAATATGGCCTTGGCTCAGCGGATGGCTTCGTGTTCAACATGAGCGTGGGCTACACCATGGAGGGCGTCAGCTCTGAAAAAATCACCGCCTATCTGGACGGTATGCGGGACGCCGGAGTCTCCAACTCCGTGACCATCTCCACGCTTCACGGCTGCCCGCCGGAGGAAATAGAGCTTATCGCCAACTATCTCATGGGCGAGCGTGGACTGAACACCTATGTGAAATGCAACCCCACCCTGCTGGGCTATGACTTCTGCCGCAAAACGCTGGACAGCCTGGGCTATGGCTATGTGGCGTTTGACGACCGGCATTTCCGGGAGGATTTGCAGTGGAAGGACGCGGTATCCATGTTCCGCCGCCTTCAGGCGCTTGCAAAGCATATGGGCGTGGAGTTCGGCGTGAAGCTGACAAACACATTCCCCGTAGACGTGACCGCAGGCGAGCTGCCGTCAGAGGAAATGTATATGTCCGGGCGGGCGCTCTATCCGCTGACGACGGAGCTTGCCTCCCGACTGTCCAAGGAGTTTAACGGCGCGCTGCGCATTTCCTATTCCGGCGGCGCGGACTGGCACAGTGCAGAAGGTCTTTACAAGGCTGGCATTTGGCCAATCACCATGGCTACAAACCTGCTGCGTCCCGGCGGATACAACCGCCTGACCCAGCTCTCCCAGACCATCAGCCAGCAGCCCTATGACGGCTTCCACGGCACGACTCCCAAAGCCGTGGCAACGCTTGCGAAAAACGCGCTGGCCGACCCCTGGTACAGAAAGCCAATCAAGCCCGTGCCCAGCCGGAAGATACCATACAAAGTTCCCCTGACGGACTGCTTTTTTGCACCCTGTCGGGAGGGCTGCCCCATCCACCAGGACATCCCCGCCTATGTGCGGCTGACCAGCCAGGGAAAATACGACCAGGCTCTTGCCCTTATCACCAAGCGCAATCCCCTTCCCAACATCACCGGGACGATATGCGCCCATCCCTGCATGACCAAGTGTACCCGCCAATATTATGAGAGAGCGGTCAACATCCGAGGCTGCAAGCTGGAGGCCACAGAGCAGGCATACGAGGGGCTTCTGGCCTCCATCCAGCCGCCTGAATCGAACGGAAAGCGCGTTGCCGTCGTGGGCGCAGGCCCCGCCGGTATCTCCGCCGCCTATTTCCTCGCAAGAGCAGGCTGCGCCGTCACGGTGTTTGAAAAGGCCGATACCGCCGGCGGCGTGGTGAGGCGGGTCATCCCCTCCTTCCGCATTGCGCCGGAGGCAGTGGAACGGGATGTGGCCCTCGCGAAAAAATATGGTGCAGAATTCTGCTTTGGTCAGGCTATCACGGATATTTCGCAGCTTTCAGGCTTTGACGACATCATTCTCTGCACTGGCGCATGGGTTCCGGGAACGCTGAAGCTGGAACAGGGCCAGGCCCGCAACGCCGTTGAATTTTTGAGCGCTTTCAAGGAGCATCCTCTTCAAACCCGTCTGGGCCGCAATGTGATAGTCGTAGGCGGCGGCAACACCGCCATGGACACCGCGCGGGCCGCCAAAAAGGTCTGGGGCGTCAAGTCCGTCACGCTCGTCTACCGCCGGGATGCCGCCAATATGCCCGCAGACGAGGACGAGCTGCAAATGGCCCTGGCCAGCGGGGTGACGTTAAAGGCCCTGCTCTCCCCTGTTTCCTGGGCGGACGGAATGCTCCGCTGTCAGGTCATGGCGCTGGGCGAGCGGGACGCCACTGGCCGCCGGAGCGTGGAACCCACTGGGGAGGAAATTTCTCTGCGGGCGGACGCGGTCATCGCCGCCGTGGGCGAAAAGACAGACAGCGAGCTGTATAAGGCCCTGGGCCTGGAAACGAACAGTCGAGGCCGCGCGGTCATCGACCCCGAAACAGGCCGGAGCAGTATACCAAATATCTATCTCGCCGGCGACGGAGCCACCGGCCCCTCCACCGTGGTGCAGGCCATCGCCGGAGCCGCGCGGGCCGCTCAGGCGATCTGCCCCATGGATTTCGATGAATACGAGAGCATGAACGCCGACCTGCCCCCAGCGGACGCTCTGTCGAGGAAGGGCGTATTCCTGCCCCGCAAGCCAAGGGCGGCACGATGCCTGGAGTGCGCCGCCGTGTGCGAAAACTGCGTGGACGTATGCCCCAACCGGGCCAACGTGCCCATCGAGGTGGATGGCCGCATACAAATTCTCCATCTGGACGGGCCGTGCAACCACTGCGGCAACTGCACAACCTTCTGCCCCTGGAACAGCTCTCCCTACCAGGAAAAGTGGACGCTCTACTGGACGGAGGTGTGCTTCGAGTATAGCGAGGGCGAGGGCTTTGTTCCCCTGTGCGGAGCCGTCATA
>JAJQHT010000084.1 GCA_021199595.1 Oscillospiraceae bacterium | reverse complement strand
CCTTAAGGGGCTTAGAAAGCCGCAGCGCCTCGTCCAGCGTCATGTTCAGCGTGGACGGCACCTGCTTTGCCACGGCGTCCGTCTCGCCGTAGCTGATGTTCATGGCGCGGCCCACGTCCCGTATGGCGGCCCGGGCCGCCATGGTGCCGAAGGTGACGATCTGAGCCACATGGTCGGAGCCGTATTTCCGGTTTACATAATCAATGACCTCTCCCCGGCGGCGGACGCAGAAGTCCATGTCGATATCCGGCATGGTCACGCGCTCCGGGTTTAAAAACCGTTCAAAGAACAGCTTATATTTGATGGGGTCAACGTCCGTGATGCCCAGAGTATAGCTGACGATGGAGCCGGCGGCGGAGCCGCGTCCGGGGCCGACGGGGATGCCCTCCCCCTTGGCGAAGCGGACGAAGTCCCACACGATGAGGAAGTAGTCCACAAACCCCATCTGCCGGATGACGCCCAGCTCGTATTCCAGCCGCTCCGTCAGGGTCTCATCGTACCCCGGATAGCGGCGGGCCAGGCCCTCATAGCACAGCTTTTGCAGATAGGCGAAGCCGTCCGTCTCGCCCTCCGGGAGCTGGAAGCGGGGCAGGTGATAGTGACCGAACTCAAAGTCGAACCGGCACTGCTCCGCAATTTTCACGGTGTTGTCATAGGCCTCCGGCAGGTCGGGAAACAGCGCGCGCATTTCCTCCTCGCTTTTGAGGTACAGCTCCTGGGAGTTGAAGCGCATACGATCCGGGTCGTCCACGGTCTTGCCCATCTGAATGCACATGAGAACATCCTGGAGGCGGCTGTCCTCCCGGCGCAGATAGTGCGCGTCGTTCGTGACGGCGAGGGGGATGCCTGTCTCCCTGTGAATGCGCAAAATCCCCTGGGCGGCCTGCCGCTCCTCCGGGATGCCGTGATCCTGTATCTCCAGATAAAACCCCTCCGGGCCGAAAAGCTCCGCAAGCTCCAGGGCCTTGGCCTTGGCGGCCTCATAGTCCCCGGCGATAAGCTTTTGGGGGATCTCCCCCGCCACGCAGCCGGAAAGGCAGATAAGTCCCTCCGCGTGCTGATGAAGCAGCGGCCAGTCGATCCGGGGCTTTACATAAAAGCCGTCCACAAAGCCGCGGCTGACAAGCTCGCAGAGATTGTGATAGCCGGTCTGGTTTTTGCACAGCAGGATAAGGTGGGAGTAATTGCTGTCGAGGCCGTGCTCCTTGTCCGTCAGGGAGCGGGGGGCCACATACACCTCGCAGCCGATGATGGGCTGGATGCCCGCCGCCTGACAGGCCTTATAAAACGCCACGGCCCCATACATGACCCCGTGGTCAGTGATGGCCAGGGCCGTCTGGCCCAGACCTTTGGCGTACTCCGCCATCTCGCTGATGCGGCACGCGCCGTCCAGGAGGCTGTATTCGCTGTGAACATGAAGATGGACAAAGGCCATGGTTTTTATTCCTCCTCAGGCGGCTCGGCCAGGCGTTTTGCAAGCTCTGTCAGCTTGCGCATACGGTGGCTGACGCAGCTTTTTGTCACCGGGGGATCGGCGAGCTGAGCAAGCTCCGCAAGGCTGCACGCCGGGTTTGCGATGCGCAGCAGGGCGGTCTCCTGCAGGGCGGCGGGCAGGGAGGCGATGCCCGGCCCGGCCTCGATGGCCCGGATGGCCTCCATCTGATCGGCGTTGGCTGCGACCAGCTTGTCCGAATTGGCAAGGTCGCAGTTTGTGATGCGGTTCATGGCGTTTGCCATGTGCTTTTCCACCGTGGCCTGCATGACCTCCATGGCGCAGACGGGCGCGCCCATGGTGGTGAGAAGGTCTTCTATGACGCCGCTGCGCTTGAAATAGGTCAGATACTGGGAGCCACGCTGCCCGTCGCCGGGGGTGAAGCCCATATCCAGCAGCAGGGCGCGCCCCTCCCGGCAGACGCTGGCGTGGCTGGTGGAAAGCTCCAGATGATAGCTCCGCTGTGGGTCGGTGACGCTGCCCCCCGCGAGAAACGCCCCCCGGAGGAAGGCCACCCGGTCGCAGTCGTTTTCCACGACCGGCAGATTGACGTGGTGGGACACGGCACGGCTGGCGTCGTAGCCGATGGCGGCGAAGATGGCGGCCAGCTTCCCGGGGTCTGTGATGCAGAAGGAACGCTTGCCCTCCTTTTCCGGCGGGGGCAGCTCGTCAAAATCCAGGCCGAAGGCCCGGCGGAACAGCTTCGGAAGACGGGCGGCAAAGGCGTCGTTCGCCGTCATGACCCGCACCTGGGCGGCGGTGAAGCAGTTGGCGTACAGCAGCACCCCGTAGGCCTCCGCGAGCGCGCAGCATTTTTTGCCCAGCCCGTCCTTGCACAGCTCCGTTTTTACCTGAGCGGAAAATGTCATGGCCGCTCCCTCCTTTCCTTATGAAAATGATGCCGTCCGCGTCTCGGCCCGGTCATGATAAAGGCCCATGAGGGCGTCCGCCAGGGCCGCCGGGTCGTGGCGGACGAGGCCCCCGGCCCAGCTTGCGACCGGAGCGTATACCGGCTCCACCCCCAGGCGGAGCAGCGCCTCCTCGTCTACCTCCACCTGTCCGGCCCCTTCCCGTTCATAGGGGGCCAGGACGCTCTCGTCCACCGGGCGGCTGTTTAAGAGGATATAGTCGAAAAGACCGGGGCCGCCGTGCTCCAGCAAGGCTCTCGCGTGGCCGGCTGCGGTATAGCGCTCCGTCTCCCCGTCCTGGGTCATGAGGTTCATGACGTATACCTTCACGGCGGCGGAGGCGCACACGGCCTCCGCTACGCCCTCAGTGAGAAGATTCGGAATCACGCTGGTGAAAAGGCTTCCCGGCCCCAGAACAATCATGTCCGCCTGACGGATGGCCTCCAGCACCGCCGGGACGGCGGCCGGCCTCGCGGGGTCTAAGGATATGCGGCGGATGACCGCATCCGTGTGGCGCTTGTAGTCTGTGATGCGGGTTTCGCCCCGTATCACGGCCCCGTCTGTAAATTCTGCCTGGAGAACGAGGTTTTCATTCGTCACGGGCAGCACCTGGCCGGTGATGGCCAGCACCTGTCCCATGGTGGTCACCGCCTGGTCGAAGGCGGGGGACATATCGTTCAGCGCGGCCAGAAAGAGGTTTCCGAGGCTCTGTCCAGCGAGAGATCCCTCCCGGAAGCGGTAGTTCATCATGTCCTCCATGGCCGGCTCCGCGTTGGCCAGGGCGAGAATGCAGCTGCGTATGTCCCCCGGGGGCGGCATACCCAGCTCCCGGCGGAGGACGCCGCTGCCGCCCCCGTCGTCCGTGACGGTGACGATAGCGGTAATCCGGCTTGTCTTGCGCTTCAGGCCCCGGAGCATGGTGGAAAGGCCCGTGCCCCCGCCGATGACCGCGATGCTGGGGGGCGCGTATCGGTTCATGCCCATGCTCTCAGCGCTCCATATCCCGGTGGGAAACCGCCACCGTGTAGCCCTCGTCAGAGAGCGCGTGGCCCAGCGCCGCCGCCATGGCGACGCTTCTGTGATGGCCGCCGGTGCAGCCGACTGCCACGGTCAGTTCCGAGCGGTCAAACTGATACAGAGGCAGGAGGAAGGCCAAAAGATCGGTCAGCTTTGCGAGCAGCACCTGCGCGTTTTCGTTGCGGAACACATAGTCCGAAACCGGGTCGTCCAGGCCGTTTAAATCCCGCAGATCCGCCTCATAGAAGGGGTTCGGCAGGCACCGCACGTCGAACACCAGATCCGCCTCCGGCGGGATGCCGTATTTATACCCGAAGGAGCAGACGTTCACGGCGAAATAGACGGCCTCCGGCTGGAGCGCCTCCCGTATCCGGGCCTGGAGGCGGTTTAAGGACAGGCCGGTGGTGTCGATGATGAGGTCGGCCCGCTGGCGCAGCGGGGCCAGAAACGCCTGTTCCCGCTCCACCGCCTGCTGAATGGTGCAGCCGGGCTGGGACATGGGATGGGGGCGGCGGCGTTCCTTATAGCGGCGTATCAGGGCGGCCTGCTCCGCCGCGAGATATAAAATGCGGCAGGGGCAGTCAAGCCCCTCCAGCTCCTGAAATGCACTGTCCAGCTCTCCATAATCCGCGACGCTCCGCACGTCTATCACGAGCGCCACCCGCTCATACCGACCATGGGTGGCCAGGCACAGCGCCGCGAACCGCCCCAGCAGGGCGGGGGGCAGATTGTCCACGCAGTAATAGCCAAGATCCTCGCACACGTCCGCCGCCCGGCTCTTGCCGGCCCCGGACAGGCCCGTTATGATGAGAAGCTCCATGAGTCGTCACGCCTCCTTGAAAAACGCTGAACGCGGGGGAATTGAGTCATGCTTCGCTTCGGAGGATGCGCACCTCCGGCTCCAGCAGAACGCCGCTCTGGGCCAGAACGGTCTTTTGGATGTGTTCCATCAGCTGCAGCACGTCGGCACTGGTGGCCCCGCCGGCGTTCACCACGAACCCGGCGTGCTTGGGCGATACCTGCGCCCCGCCGACGGAAAAGCCCTTCAGCCCCGCCTGGTCAATGAGCGCGGCGGCATAGCCCTCCCTGGGCCGCTTGAAGGTGCTGCCGGCGGAGGGCATATCCAGGGGCTGACTGTCCCGCCGGCGGCCGTCCAGCTCCCGCATTCGGGCGAGAATCGCGTCCTCCCGGCCCGGCTGCAGGGCGAAGGTCACGGACAGGGCGATGCAGTCCTGCCCGGAGAGAAAGCTGTGCCGGTAGGACAGCTCCTGCGCCGGCCCCTCCGCCTGGCAGAGGCGCAGATCCTCATCCAGATAGTCCGTCCTCACGGCGGCGTCCTTCAGCTCCCCGCCGTAGGCTCCGGCGTTCATGACGATGCCGCCCCCCACAGTGCCGGGGATGCCGTGGGCAAATTCCAGGCCGGAAAGCCCTTCCGCCGCCGCCGCGCTGGCGAGAGAGGCAAGGCTCGCCCCGCACCCGGCGGTCAGGCTGTCCCCGCTTCGGGCGATGTCCCCCAGCCCCCGGCTGGTGTTCACGACGATGCGGTTCAGCCCCTCGTCCGGGGGGAGGATGTTGGTGCCCCGGCCAATGACCAGGGGCCGTACTCCCTTTTGCCGCAGAAGGGAGCAAAGGGCGGTCAGCTCCTCCCGGGAGGCGGGAAAGGCCATGGCTGCCGCAGGCCCCCCAATCCGAAAGGAGCAGTGGCGGCTCATAGGCTCCCCCGTTCGCAGCTCCAGACCCGGCATGGCGGCGCGTATATCAGCAATCAATGCGGTATAATCCATATAGAAGATCCTTATTTTCAGTAGTCCTGGCCTGAATCCACCAGGCTGTCCACCCGCTTGGTCAGCTCCTCGGCGGCGTTATAGCCGCTTTTCCGCTGGCGGTTGGTCATGGCGGCAAGCTCCAGAATGACGGCCAGGTTCCGCCCCGGGTGGACGGGAATGGTCACCAGCGGCACGGAGACCCCGAGGTATTCTGTGCTCTCGCGGTCAAGGCCCAGGCGGTCATATTTTTTGCTGCTGTCCCAAAGCTCCATGGCAATCACCATGTCAATGGGGCAGGAGGAGCGCACGGCGCCGATGCCGAACACACTGGGGACGTTGATGACGCCGATGCCCCGCAGCTCCATGAAGTGCTTGATGATGGCGGGGGCGCGGCCCTCCAGGGTGGAGCGGGAGGTGCGCAGAATCTCCACCGCGTCGTCCGCAATCAGACGATGGCCCCGCTTGATAAGCTCCAGGGCGGTCTCGGACTTGCCGATGCCGCTGTCCCCGGTGATAAGCATTCCCTCCCCGTGCACCTCCACCAGCACGCCGTGGACGGTCTCTCTGGGGGCCAAATGCCGGCGCAGGGTGCCGATGAGCTGGGCGTAAAACTCCGAGGTATCCAGGTCGGTGGTCAGGACGCTGACCTGGTATTTTTTTGCCATCTCGAGGCACTCCGGCATCACCGGCTGGTCGTGCGCCACAATGACGGCGGGGACGTGCTGGCTCATGACGGCCTCGAACCCGGCCAGGCGGCGGGGCTGGTCAAAATCCGCCATCAGCGCGGTCTCCGACTTTCCTATCACCTGTAGGCGGGAGGCGTCGAAGTGCTTTAAATAGCCCAAAAGCTGAATACCGGGCCGGTTCAGGTCTACGGAATCCACCAGCTTCTCTCCGTAATCCGGGGCGGCATAGGCCACGCGCAGGGCGTGTTCCGCCGCGATCTGGGTCAGTTTGACGGAATACTTCTTTTCAAATGCTCTCTCCATGATTCCACCTCGCAAGCTTCGGGCCGTCCGGCCCTTTCCTCTATTTTAATACATAAATATGAACTTTCGCAATCAATATCCCCAAATTTTTCAAGATTTTCCGTGCTGGGCCGGAAACGGGACGAAAAAGCCCCCGGCATTCTCCCGTTTGGGGACCGGAGGCGCTTGGCTGGATTTTTTGCCGCCCGACAAAACTAGTGCGGCTTCGACATTCTTCGCTCTTTACAAATCCGCCCGCAGGGGGTATGATGCAGATACAGCTTATCCAATGGGTCCCGGAGGACCCGGCTCATATCTTTATCCCACAACCCTATCTTTAAAATGGCCGTATCAAGATTTGATACGGCCTCCTTTTTTACGGACGGGGCGGGTCTTTTGTCCGCTGAGCTTGGCCTTCTCGACGTGCTGTCAGCACGCCTTCGTCGGCCCGCCTCGTCAGCGAACAAAATCCCTCGCCCTGCATAGCTTTAGACCCTGGTGGGTAGTCCAGCGGTTCGATTTTTAGGCGGCGGTAGCGTTAGCTGATGTAGTCTGCGCTGCACCAGCCCCAGGTGTCGCCGTCGTAGAGGACGAGCGCCCAGCCGTTTTTATAGGCGTATACCTCCAGGGAGGTTCCGTTTGCCATGAGGATAATCTGTCCATAGCTGGAGCCGGGGCCGCGCCGAAGATTCAGGCCGCCTGTGGCGCTGACGGTGGCGGTGGTTTCCTCCGTTACGTAGTCCTCCTCGCTGGGATAGATGCTCAAAACGGCGGAGGCAATCTCCTCCTTCACGGTGTCGCTGGGATAATCGGAGGTTGTTGGCTCCTCCTCGTCGGTGTCCACCGTCTGCACGACCGTGGCGGGGGTGGGGACGGCTTCGTCCTCTGCTTCGGCCTTATTCTTCCGGCCGGTGACAATGAGGATTGTGATGAGAAGGGCCAGCAGCACGCACGCCACGATGCAGATAATTTCCATCCGCTTCCACTTGTTTTCCGTCATGTCGGAGAAAAAGCCTGCGAGGCCGCCCTTGCCGGACTTGGCGCGATGGCTGCCGCCCGCGTTTTCCTCCTGGCCGTCCTTTCCGGCCCGAAGGCGCCGGAAGGTTCGCTTCAGCCACCGTCCGGCGATGCCGACCACGGCGGCGGCCTTGGCGACGATGCCGGGGGCCGGCACGTTGGCGGAGGCGCGCTCCTGCTCCGGCTCCTGATAGCCGTCCCAGTCAAATTCCTCCGCGGCGGCTGGCTCATCCTGTGCCGTCTGCTGCGCCGGAGTCTTGCTTTTTGGACGCTCGGGCGCGGCTTCGTCCTCCGGCTCGCCGGCCTCGGTCTGCTGCAGGAGATGAGCGGTGTGCTCCACGGCGGGGCCGTATCCGCCCTGGGCCGCCTTGACAAGGCACTTGGCGGCCAGCCGGTTCCAGCGCTCCTCCTCCGGCTCCTCCTCCGCCTGATCCAAGGCCCAGAGAGCCAGCTCATAATTGGCCTGGGGGTCGCCCCCCTTGGCCCGCTGTATCATATCCTGACGTTCCTGTTCTGAAAGGTCGTGCATATTATAGTCCTCCCTTGTCTTTCTCCCTTATGGGGATCCAGCACTCAAAGTAGCCGCACAGCTCATCCTCCTCCAGGATGGATGCGGCCAGCGTCCCCTGGGCCGGCCCGGCGATTTCCAGGCCCTGCGCCTTCGCCCAGTCCAGGGCGTAGTCCAGGTGGCGTGCGGAAAAATTGTTCTTGCCCCGGCTGCGGAAAAAGGTGTGTACGCTCCGGCAGGACGGCATGGTCTCCATGGGCGGCTCTACGGGGAAATCAAGCTCCTTCACATAGTCCGGTTCCAGGGCAAAGCCCCAGCGGAAATCCATCTCGTCCCCGCCCTCCAGGGCGGCCTGGGATATTTCAAAGTAGCGGTGGCTGAAGGGCATGGCCCGAAGCCACTGGCGGGCGAAGCGCTCCAGTCCCTCCCCGGTGGGGTACTCGTTTCCCACGCGGTTTATAAACCGCACCACGGCGGGGCTTTCCGCAATCTCGCACTTCTCCAGCAGGCCGGGGATCGCGTCCAGCTGGGTGCGGTATTCCTCGCTCCGGCGCAGGAGCATCTGGCAGCGCTGGATGGTCGAGCGCAGCTCGTCCTCCTTGTAGATGAAGATGTCCTTTAAATCATCCGCCGAGGGGATGCGCACCATGTCCGCAATCTGCTCGATGGAAAAGCCGAAGTTTTTGAACCACAGACAGTCCATCAGGAAATTTATGTCCCATGAGTCGTAGTACCGATAATCATTATGCGCGTCTTTGTACGGCGTGACAACCCCTTTTTTTTCATAATACCGCAAAAGATCGGTGGAAATGCCCAAAATTCGCGCAACGTCTCCAATTTTGTATCGCATACCAGCGCTCCCCCTGTTCCGAAAAAAATCATTTCC
>JAJQHT010000028.1 GCA_021199595.1 Oscillospiraceae bacterium | reverse complement strand
GCACGGAGCTGGAGGCCCGCCGTCTGGCGGAACGATGGGGGCAGGATGTTGAGGACGCGGCGGAGGCTGCCATTGTCCATGACATTACAAAAAAACTGACCATGGCGGAGCAGTTGATTCTCTGTGATAAATATGCTATTATTTTAGATGAGCGGGAGCGGGTCAGTGAAAAGCTCCTCCACGCCCGGACGGGGGCCGCATTTGCGGCGGAGCTGTTCGGATGCCCTGACCATATCGTCCAGGCTGTCCGCTGGCATACCACGGGCCGCCCGGATATGACGACGCTGGAGCAGATTATCTATCTCGCGGACTATATTGAACCGGGACGGAACGGCTTTTCCGGCCTTGCGGAGCTGCGGCAGGCGGCCTATCAGGATTTGGATATGGCCATGGAGCTGGGCCTTCGAATGAGTCTGGAGGAAGTTCGCGACAGGGGACAGATTCCCCACAATAACACAGTGGATGCCCAGGCGTGGTATGCCGCCCGGCTGAAAGCGCGGGGGTTGGAGCCATTTCCCTGGACGGCGGACGCGCCTATCCCCGAATGAACCGGTAGACGCTGTCCATATAGCATACAGACAATTCCTTGCAAATTCGGAAACCATTATAATTTATGCAGGCGGGAGAAAAAGAATGGAACCTTTTGAAGCGGCAAAACTGGCGGTGCAGGCCCTGTCGGACAAGCAGGCGTCTGACATTCGGCTTTTAAAAACAACGGAGCTGACAGTGCTGGCGGATTATTTTCTGATTTGCACGGCCAACTCCACGCCTCATGTGCGCACGCTGTATGACGAGGTGGACAGACGCCTTTCAGAGGCTGGTATGCCGCCGGTGCGCCGGGAGGGCTATCGAAACAGTAACTGGCTGCTGCTGGATTTTGGATGTCTTATCGTCCATATTTTCCAGAAGGAGACCAGAGGATTTTACAACCTGGAGCGCCTTTGGAGCGACGCGCAGGAAATTAACATTGCAGAAATAGAGGCGTGACAGATGGCTTACGATTTTGAGCGTATCGAAAAGAAATGGCAGGCGCGCTGGGAACAGGAAAAGCCCTACACCGCCATAGACGACGATCCCCGGCCTAAGTGGTATGGACTGATAGAATTTCCTTATCCCTCCGGGCAGGGCCTCCATGTGGGCCATGCCCGCCCCTATACGGCCATGGACATTGTGGCCAGAAAGCGGCGGATGCAGGGCTATAATGTGCTGTTCCCCATTGGATATGACGCCTTTGGCCTGCCCACGGAGAACTATGCCATCAAAAACCATATGCACCCCCGGGACGTGACCCGCCAGAACATCCATCACTTCACCGAACAGCTGAAAATGCTGGGCTTTGGCTTTGATTGGGATCGCTGCGTGGACACCACTGACCCTACATACTATAAGTGGACACAGTGGATATTCCTTCAGCTCTATAAGCACGGGCTGGCCTATAAGGCCACCATGCCGGTGAACTGGTGCACCTCCTGCAAATGCGTTCTTGCGAACGAGGAAGTGGTCAACGGCGTCTGCGAGCGCTGCGGCTCCACTGTCGTACAGAAGGAAAAGAGCCAGTGGATGCTGAAGATCACCGCCTACGCCCAGCGTCTCATCGATGATTTGGACGATGTGGACTATATCGAGCGTGTGAAGATACAGCAGCGCAACTGGATTGGCCGTTCCGTCGGCGCGGAGGTGGAGTTTGCCACCACTGCGGGGGACACCATGCGCATTTTCACCACCCGCTGCGACACGCTCTTTGGTGCAACCTATATGGTCGTGGCCCCGGAGCATTCTCTTGTGGAAAAATGGATGCCCCTGCTGAAAAATGCGGATGAGGTACGGGCTTATCAGTCTGCCGCCGCCCATAAATCCGAGTTCGAGCGCACAGAGCTTGCCAAGGACAAGACCGGCGTTCGGCTGGACGGTGTGCGGGCCATTAATCCCGTGAATGGGGCAGAGATTCCCATTTTTATTTCCGACTATGTTCTTGCTACCTATGGTACCGGGGCTATCATGGCCGTTCCGGCCCACGACAGCCGCGACTGGGATTTTGCTAAGGCCTTTGACCTGCCTATCATCGAGGTTGTCTCCGGCGGCGATGTGGAGAAAGAGGCATACACCGCCTGCTCCACCGGCATTATGGTCAACTCCGGCTTCCTGGATGGTCTCCATGTGGAGGAGGCCCAGGAAAAAATGTTGGACTGGCTGGAGGAAAAGGGCCTCGGCACCCGGAAGATAAACTATAAGCTCCGTGACTGGGTGTTCTCCCGTCAGCGATATTGGGGCGAGCCTATTCCCATGATAAACTGCCCAATATGCGGCTGGATTCCCGTGCCGGAGGAGGAACTGCCTGTTCTTTTGCCGGAAGTGGAGAGCTATGAGCCTACCGATACCGGCGAAAGCCCGCTGCACAATATGCGCAGCTGGGTGGAGTGCAAATGCCCTAAGTGCGGCGGCCCTGCGGAGCGGGAGACGGACACCATGCCCCAGTGGGCCGGTTCAAGCTGGTACTTCCTGCGGTATACAGACCCCCACGGCAAGGACGCGCTTGCCTCAAAGGAGGCGCTGAATTACTGGTCTCCCGTGGACTGGTATAACGGCGGCATGGAGCACACCACCCTGCACCTGCTGTATTCCCGGTTCTGGCACAAATTCCTTTATGACATTGGCGTGGTTCCCACCAAGGAGCCATATATGAAGCGCACCAGCCATGGTATGATTCTGGGCGAGGGCGGCGTGAAGATGTCCAAATCCCGTGGCAATGTGGTCAATCCCGGCGATGTGGTAGCCCAGTACGGCACGGATACCCTGCGGGTATACGTCATGTTCATCGGCGACTTTGAAAAGGCGGCCACCTGGTCGGACAAAGCCGTGAAGGGCTGCAAGAGGTTTTTAGACCGCGTCTGGGCGCTGGCGGAAAATCCCCTGGAGGGGGATGAGCTGACCGCCGCTAATGAGGGAGCCATCCATCGCACTATCAAAAAGGTGTCGGAGGACATCGAGGAGATGAAGTTCAACACGGCCATCGCCGCCATGATGAGCCTTGTGAACCAGTTTTACGATACCAGACCCAGCCGGGGCGACATGAAGCAGCTTCTGATGCTCCTTAGCCCCTTTGCCCCGCATATGACCGAGGAGCTGTGGGAGATACAAGGCTTTGAAGGCCGCGCTATGTCCCAGCCCTGGCCGGAGTATGACGAGGCCAAGACCCACGAGGCGGAGCAGGAGCTGGCTGTTCAGATTAACGGCAAGCTGAAAACGACCGTTACTGTGCCCACGGATTCCGCGGAGGAAACAGTGCTCGCTGCGGTTCGGGCCAATGAAAAGGTGCAAAAGGCCATGGATGGTATGGAGCTTGTGCGTTCTATCGTCATTCCTAACCGTCTGGTCAACTTAATTTTGAAGCCAAAAAAGTAAGAATTTCTTGACAATCCGGCGGTAAAACATTATAATATCCAAGGTTCAAAAAAAGAGCACATATTAAGCACATAATGAGGCGTATTCGGAGGGAGGGAAAAATAAAATGTCGGAAATCCATGTGAAGGAGAACGAATCTCTCGATAACGCGCTCAAGCGCTTTAAACGGAGCTGTGCCAAGGCTGGCGTTATGAACGACCTTCGCCGCAAGGAATACTATCAGAGTCCCAGCGTCAAGCGTCGTAAAAAATCCGAAGCTGCACGGAAGAACAAACATAAGCGTTATTATTAATGCGTTCTACCTCAAAAAAAGAAAAAAACACGGGCTTGCCCCGTGTTTTTTTGTCATTTCGCTCCCATGTGCGGCTGGGAGAGACTGACAAAACGGGAATTTTTATTGAAAAAGCTTTCTGGATATATTATAATAGGGTGATTTATCATGGCTGGACAGGAAACGGCGGGAAGGAGTCCCATTATGAGCGATGCGATTGAACAACTGCGCCAATGGATAGCGGAGAGCGACAATATCGTCTTTTTCGGCGGAGCTGGCGTCTCTACGGAGAGCGGTATCCCGGATTTTCGCAGTGTGGACGGCCTGTATAACCAGCAGTGGGCCTATCCGCCGGAGACCATCCTGTCCCACAGCTTTTTTGAGCGCGACCCGGAGGAATTTTACCGATTCTACCATGCAAAGCTTGTGGTGCATGGGGCGAAGCCCAACGCAGCCCACCGCCGTCTGGCGGAGCTGGAGCAGGAGGGAAAGCTCAAGGCCATCCTGACCCAGAATATTGACGGTCTGCACCAGGCGGCAGGCAGCAAAAATGTGCTGGAGCTTCATGGCTCTACTGCCCGCTGCTATTGTGCCAGATGCCGCAGGGCCTATCCGGCGGATTATATCAATGACTGCGAGGGCGTGCCGAAGTGCAGTTCCTGCGGCGGAGTCGTAAGGCCGGATGTGGTGCTGTATGAGGAATCCTTGGATGAGGACATCCTCCAGAGGAGCGTCATGTATATCTCCCGGGCGGATATGCTCATCATCGGCGGCACAAGTCTGGCCGTTTATCCGGCGGCGGGACTTATCAACTACTACCAGGGCCATAAGCTTGTGCTGGTAAACCGGGGCCAGACGCCGAGAGACGGGGCGGCCGACCTGATTGTCCGGGGCAATATTGGGGAGGTCTTTTCTCAGGTATGAGAGCCTCCATCCTGGGCGTTGATTTTGACCGGGTGACGACAGCAGAGGCCGTGGCCTGGGCTATGGCGGAAATGAGACGGCAGCGGTGCGCGTATGTCTGCACGCCGAACCCGGAGATTGTCTGGGCCTGCCGGAGAGATAAAGCGCTGCGCGCCGCCATTGCAGGCGCGGATATGACCCTGGCCGACGGTGTCGGCATCGTCTGGGCCAGCCAGGTACTGCAATGCCCCGTGCCGGAGCGGGTCAGCGGTTATGACTTTTTGCTGGCGCTTCTGGCAAAAATGGAGGGGCGTGTTTTCCTCCTGGGCGGAAAGCCTGGCGTAGCAGAGGATGCGGCCCGGCGGATACAGGAGCAATTTCCCCACGTGGCTGTCTGCGGCGTCCATGACGGCTATTTTTCGGATGAGGAACCGATTTTGGAAGCGATACGTTCGGCGCGGCCTGACCTGCTGCTGGTGTGCCTCGGGTCTCCTAAGCAGGAGCTTTGGATGGAGGGACACAGGGGACAGCTTCCCGTGGGTCTCATGGCTGGATTGGGTGGATGTCTGGATGTCCTGGCCGGACGGAAACGACGCGCCCCAAATATTTGGATACGCCTGCGCCTGGAATGGCTATATCGCCTAATGCAGGAGCCGGGAAGAATAAAACGACAGAGCCGCCTGCCTCTTTTTGCGGCGGCGGTATTGAAAGAGAGAATGAGTCGATGGAGAGCGGAAAGCTGATTGTTCTGGAAGGCATTGATGGGAGCGGAAAAAGCACGCAATACAGGCTGCTCCAGGAGCGCTTCCGGCAGGAGGGCATCCGGTTTCACAGCACGGTATTCCCGCGCTATCAGGAGGAATCCTCGGCGCTGATAAGGCTCTATCTGTCCGGCGCGTTTGGAAGCAAGCCGGAAGATGTGAATGCCTGCGCCGCCGCCGCGTTTTATGCTGTGGACAGATACGCTGCCTATAAGCAGGACTGGGGAGGAATATACGAGTCTGGCGGGCTGATACTAGCAGATCGCTATACAACCTCCAATGCCGTCCATCAGGGCAGCAAGGTTCCCAGGGAGGAACTGGGTGCGTTTTTTGATTGGCTTTACGATTTTGAATACATCCGCCTGGAGCTTCCCAGGCCTGACATGGTGATATATCTGGATGTGGATATGAAAACCTCTCTATCCCGTATACGCCGCCGTGCGGCGGCTCAGGGAGAGAGGCCGGACATCCACGAGCAGGATGAACATTATCTCCGTCAGTGCCTGGCTACAGGAAAGCTTGCCGCCGCGCATTATGGCTGGCAGGTCGTAGCCTGGGAAAAGGACGGCCGGGAGCGTGAAGCCGAGGAGAAGAGCCAGGAGATATTTTCCCTGATAAAAAAGCAGGGGCTCATATGAGCCCCAATATGGAAAGCGGAATTATCTCTTTGCCTCGACAGTTCAGCAGCCGCAGCCGTTGTTGCAGCCACCGTCGCAGCTGTTGCCGCAGCCGCAGGAGAACAGAAGAATCAGAATGATGATGATCCAAAGCCAGCCGCCGTTATTGCAGGAATTGCAGAACATATTAAAAGCCCTTTCTCCGCGCTGAAATTTTTCGTGACCACCGCCAGCGCGGTATAGGCGGCGGTGCGCGGTTCATCCGAGTCATACTATGACGCAGCGCCTTTTGAGGTGACATTTGTGAAGGAGAGTTTTCATGTCGCATAGAACCCCAGATGACGATTTTGACCTTCCGAATTTTGACGACCTGATGGATGGAGACACCCAGGGCGGGAATACAGAGAAGGACACGGCAAGGGAGAGCGAATCCTTTGTCTTTGATGAGGATTTTTTTGCCTCAGGTGAAAATAAGGCAAGCGGCCGGAAATCATCAAAGGATGCTTCCTCCGATATAGCCGCCTGGGCTGACGCTGATCCGAATCAGGTGGATGCGGTGCTGTCTGCGCTGAATCACCAGGGAAAGGACTCCGCCAAGGGCCAGAAGCCCGCCGGTCGGCAAGGTGCCGACCGAAAGAAGGCGAAGGAGCCGGATGAGTTCCAGGTTAGCGCCGTGTTGTCGGCCCTGAAGGATTTTCAGCGGGAGGTAAAGGGGAAAGCACCCGACGATGAGGAAAAGCAGCGGCAAAACACCTCCGAACGGCGAGGGAATAAGAAGGAAACTGCATCTGCTGATTTGGTAGAGAGCAAACCTCAGTATAAGCCTGTCTGGATGGAGAGAAAGAAAAAGGATAAACCGGCCAAGCCACAAAAGCAGGAACCTTTGGAGCGGGTAACGCCCACCATAGGCCGGAACCTGCGGGCTGACCAGATGCTCGTATACGACTCTGAGCTGGACGACATTGACTACACGGACGAGGAGGACTTGCCGGAGGCCAGGGACTATATGCCCATCCGTTTCCGGCGGTATGGCCGGGTAGGGGTTGCCGGGGGTATACTTTACGCGCTGTTTGTTATAAGCGTCAGCATCGTGCTGGCCTGCGCCGCCTGGATGATGGCGTCGGACGTGCTGGCGCTGAATAAGGAGGAGGTTTCTGCGGTGGTGACCATAGAGGCCTATGAACCCACCGATGAGGACACCTTAAACGAGGAAGGAAACGCCGTAAACGAGGACGGCGAAGAGATACAGGTGGACATCGCTCAGGTGGCCACCGTGCTGAAAAACGCCGGCATCATTGAATATAAGTGGCTGTTTAAGCTCTATTCCCAATTTTCCAGTGCGGACACAAAGATAGACCCCGGCACCTATGACGTATCCACGGAGCTGGACTATCGCGCCCTTGTCACCACCATGCAGTTTGGCTCCGGCAGTCAGGAGGTCACCCGTGTCACCTTCCCGGAGGGCTATACACTCTCGCAGATATTTGCGCTTTTGGAAGAAAACAACATCTGCGAGGTGGAGGAGCTGGAGGAAGCTGCCGCCAATTATGATTTTGATTATGACTTCTTGGCCGATTTGGAGCTGGGAGACGCAAACCGTCTGGAGGGCTATCTGTTCCCGGATACCTATGATTTCTATCAGGGCGAGTCGGCCACAGTGGCTATAAACCGTTTCCTTCGCAATACCTCCAACAAGCTGACAGAGGAAATGGAGGAACAGGCGGCGTCCATGGGCTATACCATGCATGACATTATTATTATTGCCTCACTGATTGAGAAGGAGGCCGGCAGCGACGAGGAACGGGCCACTATTGCGTCCGTTATCTATAACCGTCTGAATGCGGGCTGGACGCTTGGTCTGGACAGTTCTATCAACTATATCCTTGGCAGCAGCACCTTTGAGCTGACCAGCGACGATCTGGCGATAGACAGCCCCTATAACACCTATCTGTACGCTGGTCTGCCTGCCGGGCCTATATGCAACCCTGGCCTCGCGTCTATCGAGGCGGCGCTGAACCCGGAGAGTACAAACTACTGGTATTGGTACTCTTATGAGACGGACAGCGGCACATGGGTGACGGAGTTCTTCTCCACAAGCGACGAGTTCAACGCTTTTGCGGCGGAACATCCTTATTCCTGATATGACCATCAAACAAGAAACTTGAATATAATAAGAGGTAGGAACGAATGAACAAGAAATACGGTGTAAATGAGCTGCGGGAGATGTTTTTGTCCTTCTTTGAGACGAAGGGCCACCTTCGGCTGCCCAGCTTTTCGCTGATTCCCCAGCATGACCCCAGCCTGTTGCTGATAAACTCCGGCATGGCCCCCATGAAGCCCTATTTCACTGGGGAACAGGAGCCGCCTCGTCACCGGGTCTGCACCTGCCAGAAGTGCATCCGTACAGGCGACATTGAAAATATCGGCAAGACTGCACGTCATGGCACCTATTTTGAGATGCTTGGAAACTTCTCCTTTGGTGATTACTTTAAAAAAGAAGCGATTGCCTGGAGCTGGGAATTTTTGACAAGCCCAGAGTGGGTGGGGCTTGACCCGGAGCGGCTCTATCCCTCCGTTTATCTGGATGACGATGAGGCGGCTAATATCTGGCATGAGGACATTGGCATCCCGACGGAGCGAATTTTCCGCTTCGGAAAGGAGGATAACTTCTGGGAGCATGGCTCCGGCCCCTGCGGCCCCTGTTCGGAAATATATTACGACCGAGGCCCGGAATATGGCTGCGGCAAACCTACCTGCACCGTGGGCTGCGACTGCGACCGCTATATGGAGGTTTGGAACAACGTCTTTTCCCAGTTTAATAACGACGGACACGATAACTA
>JAJQHT010000150.1 GCA_021199595.1 Oscillospiraceae bacterium | reverse complement strand
CGCTGGCCCAGGGGGAACGGGACTGGGACGCCCGGACCGCCCAGCTGGCGCAGCTTGGGTACATAGAGGAATAAAGAATTCCCAAATGAAAACCGCCGCCCAACCGGGCGGCGGTTTTCGCTGTTTTATTGGTTTTCGTTTATAGTAGATTTTGTTATTCCGCCATGGCCTTCAGGTTTTCCAGCAGCGGATTTAAAACCCCAGCGGCGGCCTTGGCATTCGAGCAGGGGAAGGGAAGCTGGAGGCCGTCGGTAGATTGAAGGACAAGGTAGATTCCATCCACGGCGAAAGAATCTATATCCTCCAAAAGCACCTCCACAGTCTGATTGGATAGGCGAAGCACCATGCCGGAGGAAACCAGAAGGAAGCCGCTTTTGGCGCTGCCCATCACCGTGGCGTCGAACAGGGCGTAGATTTGATCCGGCTCCAGGCCATTCCCATAGGTGCGGAGGGCGTTTTTCATTTTTTTGTCGGGGATGCCCGTAAAGGCGGTGAAAAGGTCTGCAGGCTGATATTCCTCCATCAGGCAGGTAATGTATTCAGCCAAAGTCATCGTGTCCTCGCCTGCGTCTTCCTCTTTGTTTTCCTGAGACCGTTTCAGGAGATAAGCCGAAATGACTGCGGCGGCCTCCTCCATGGGTCTGTTCTCCCATTCGGGGGAAAGGATGTCCAGCAATTCCTCCCGCACGGACTGTGCCAAGCTCCCCATATTGCTATCCGAGTCAGGATCTATCTGCTCTAGCTGCACCCGGTATTCGCTGACAGTCAGACCTGAAAAATCCAGCATTGTAAAAAAGGACTCAGTTATGAAATCGCAAGCGATAGAGGGGCAATGCTTTTTGCAAAGCTCGTGAACCGGTCGCATGGCCGCCGCTCTTTCCGGCCAGTGGAGCATATTCAGGTCGGGCTGGCACAGATCTGAAGCCACGTCTGCATATACCCGTGCGCAACGCATCAGGGCGGTCAGACCGCAGTTCTCCCCGCAGGCTTGTAGGGTAAGCTCTACTGCCTGGGCGGCCTCCGCTATACAGTCATCAATCCTCTTTACCTGGATAAGGAAATTAAAGCGATTCATATAGCAGGAGATATAGTGGAGATTTCCTTCCCCGTAAAGCTCCTTTGTCAGGGCCAGAAGCTTCAGGGTCAGGTCGTCCAGGTGCTCTGTATCCTCTGGAGAGAAGGATTCCTGCTTCAGCAGGGCCGATACTTCGCTGTGCATCGAAGTCCAGCGGGCTTCCTTCTCCGACGGCTCCCCGGCAGCCTTTGTAGCGCCTTCTTCATTGCTGTCATGGGCGGGGCGGCGGCTGTCCCACAGGGCTTTTTCCTCCGGCTGTTGCTTTTCGTCGTATATATCTGCGATATTGCCTGCTACCTGCTCGGCATAGGTTGTCTCCCCTGCGGCGGTGAAGCGCTCCCAAGCCCGGTTGCCGACGTGCAGATAATCCAGCCGGTTCAGAGCGTTCATGCATACCATATGGTAGTTCCACAGCGCGGCGTCCAGCACGGCCATATTGTCCCTGTCCAGCAGGGCGTTTACAGCCCTCTCTATCTGGGGCAGGGCTTTTTCTCCCTGTCCGGCATAAAACAGACCGTAGGCATTCAGCGCCTCCGTCCAGAGCGACAGAACGCTGCCAGGGTAGTTTTCCTGCGCCCACTGACGTAGGGGGCCGAGGATGGCAAAAAAGGTCTCCGTTTCCAGACAGATGGCAAAAACATCAAGCGGCGCGTCAAGATCTTCCAGAATCCAGTTAATGCACGCCTCCTCCGATTCCATCCCGGCCAGGTGCAGACGAACGTATTTCTCCGGGTTGCTTTCCAGGGTGATGACCGGGGCGGCGCTCTCTTCCGTTTCCTCTTTATTCGTTCCCAGCAGGGCCTGGCGGATGGCGGACGGACAGTGCTGCTTCAGTGTTTCCCCCACCTGTCGCAGCAGGTGATAGGTCTCCCCGTCCTCTGTCAGCACGAAGGAGAAGCCGCACAGCTTGTCATATAGAACGGGGGAGAGAGGCACCCCGGCGGCGGCAGCGGCGTCAAGGGCCTGGGCGCGCGTCCACTGCCCCAGACAGGCCAGGAGGTAGAACACATTCTTTTCCTCGTCGGACATATACCGCACGACCCGCTCGTGGAGGGCGGCGGGGGCTGTCCCGTCGGGAAGAACGCCCTCCCGCCGGTACTGCTCCACATACAGATCCAGGCTGACGGGCAAACCGCCGCTCAGCTCCCATATCTGCCGCCGGACGGCGGCTTCGTTCACGCCGGAGGCAGCGAGAAATTCCTCTGAATCCGCCTGGCTGAGCGTACCCAGCAGATACTGCCGCAGCACCCCGTCCCACTGGGGGCCGTCCAGCTCCGGCCATTTCAGCCGCTCCCGGCCTCCAATGACCCATATGACCCCCGGTGTGCGCTGAATAAGCCCGCCGGGGCCGCGAAGCCACAGGTCGTTTTGCAGCGGGTCGCCCACGGCGGCCAGCTCGTTTACCAGCTTTTCATAGGTGTCCAGAAACAAGACGAATGGCTCGTTTGATTCCTTCAGATTCTCCCGCATATCCGACGCGAAGCATATGGGAAGCTGCTCGCGCAGCAGGCGCATATCCATGGTCTCCATCCGGCGCAGAAGCTGCTTCCGCTCTCCGAACTGATTGCGGAACAGGGATACTCCCTGGTCTACCAGCTTGAGGATGCCCGCTACGGCGCTGGCCCCCGGTATCATGTCCGCCGCATCGCACAGCATGGACAGCACCGGGCTGCCGCTGACCACAGCCTGCGCCTCCTGCAGCTCCGCCTCCTCGCCCATACGGATGAGGAAGGTATAATAGGCCACCTCGAACAGCGGGAACTGGAACCCCCAGCTGTCCTCCAGCTGCTTTTTCAGCAGGGCCATGACCCGATACGGCTCCCGCCGCTCCACGAAGTCGAAATCCAGCGCCCCATATTTTGCCGCCGGGCGCTGCTCCTTCAGCTCCTTAATAAGCCTTGTGCTCAGAGTGGATTTGCCCACGCCGCCTACGCCGTAATAGCACAGCACCACCGGCTCCTCCATAGACTTCTCCGCCGCCTCATAGGTGTCCCAGAATACCCGCCTCGGCTCTATTCGGTCAACGAACAGTGCCTCCGCCCCCTGCCGGCTGTCAAAATCATCCAGAATAAATTTCATTCCCGCGCCTCCCCATGTGTTTGTGTTGCGGTTATTATAACAAATTGGGGGATATTGTACAAGTGAATACGAGTAAATGGAGTTTCTCTTGCTGTTTATACATAATAATGCTATAATTATATACAAAGGAGCTGGTAGTAATGCCGCAAATCAGACCTATTACGGATTTACGAAATACAACGGAGATCTCTAACACTTGTCACGCAAAGCGTGAGCCGGTGTTTATAACAAAAAACGGCTATGGAGATCTGGTGGTCATGAGCATTGAAACATATGAGGAGATGCTGGAAACCGCCGCCGCAGATGCCGCGATTGCGGAAGCCGAAGCGGAGTATGCCCAGGATGGCAAGCTCTATGACGCCAGAGAGGCTCTGTCCTCATTGCGGAGAAAATACTTTGGCAGAACAATATAAAGTAAAACTGGTAAGCCGCGCTTTGCGCGACCTTGAGGATATTTACCATTATATTGCCGGGACGCTATCGGAGCCGGGTACGGCTTTGGATTTGGTGGATGAAATTGAATGCGGGATTTTGTCTCTGGAGCAGTTTCCCAATCGCTGTGCCATGCGTAGAACCGGAGTATATGCCAACAAGGGCTATCGTCAGCTGTTTGTAAAGAACTATACAATAGTGTTTCGTGTGGAAGAGACTGAAAAAATAGTAGTTGTCGTTGCTGTGCGGTATTCTGCAAGTCATTTTTGAACACAATACGAAAAAGAGAAGGCAGTCGGAGGTGGCTGCTTTTTCTTTGCTTTAATGTATGAGAAAAATAAAAGTTTTTCGCCGCAATTCGATTTACCACTCTGTCACATTTTGCTGCGTTTTTGTGTCTATATAAGTGAAGCCCATGGACATGGAGGAAAATGAACCGGCGGGGGCGCGTTCCCGGCGGGAGATAAGGAGGTTGCCTATGGAGCAGGTATTGACCGAAGAAACTGCCCTGGCCCTGATGCGGCGGTGCGATGGGCGGGGACTGGAATGGTTCATCCGGCAGTATACGCCCTATGTCAGCGCTATCGTCTGGAACATTCTGGGCCGGGACATGACAGCCCAGGACGCGGAGGAGGTGGTGGCGGATGTGTTCGTCACCCTCTGGCAGTATTGCCAGCAGCCGGAGCCGGGAAAGGTGCGGCCCTATCTTGCCAGCATCGCCCGAAGCCGGGCCATCAATAAGCTGCGCAGCAGCGGCCGGGAGCTGACGCTGGAATATGACGGAATCGAGCTGCCGACAGAGGGGCCGGAGCAGCTTCTTCTGGAGCGGGAGCAGCAACTGGCGCTGCGCCGCGCCCTGGAGGACATGGCCCCCATCGACAGGGAAATTTTCATCCGACATTATTACTATTGCCAGCCCGCCCCGGAGATTGCCCGGGACATGGACATGACCGCCGCCGCTGTGCGCCAGCGGCTGAAGCGGGGCCGGGATGAGCTGCGGCTATATTTTAAGAAAGGAGCGCGGGAATATGCAAATTAAAATATCCGATTTAATAGACGATATGGCCCAGGACTATGGAGCCGAGCAGATTGAGCTGGATGACCCCGGCATCACGGACGCGGATCGCATCCTGGCGCTGGCGAACGGCAGAAATCCAGACCGTGACCTGCCCGTTCCCGTCCCCGTCAGGGCCGGGAAAAAGCGCCCGGTTCGCCGTCTGGGACGGACGCTGCTGGCGGCGGCTGTCATTATTCTGGCCATGACCGTTACGGCGCTGGCCGTGTATCAGTATAGCCTCAAGGATACGGAAATGGAGCAGGTGAGCATTGCTTTTGAGCGTGTCCAGGACGGAGAGAATGTGGAGTATGTGACAACCACAAAAACCATCAGCACTGTCTCTCTGAACGGATTTTCCGACAGCGCCGAATACCAGGCGTATCAGGAGTGGACAAACTGGAACGAGGAATGGGTGGCGGAAAATTTGGATGCACGCTATACCGAGCTGGGCGTGAACGACAGCTATCATGAAACGCCGGATAACTATGCCGCCTATTATAGCGCCTATTTTCAGGAGCAGGCGGACAAGCTGGATGAGATTGTGGAAAAATACGGTCTGACTCTGCACACCGACCTGGAAACCGTATACACGGAGAGCCAGCTTTGCGGGGCGCTGGGCATAGAGGATTTTCTGCCTGACGACATCGAGGCGCAGGGAGGCTATTATTACGAGGACGGCAGCTTTCATCTGGAATGCCTTACCGTCATCGACGGGGCGGAGACCTGGATAACCTGCAACAACAACGTGGTTGGTTCCTTTGCGCTCATATTTATGTCCATGCCGAAGGAATATGAGGAGTGGAGCTATGTCACGAGCGAGGGCCTCGAGCTGATTATGGTGCAGACGGCCAGCGCCTCCTTCATGGTGGCGGGGCTGGATGGCTCCTATTTTACCGCCAGCTTTGACGCGGTTTTGGAGTCGGAGCAACTGGAGGCTCTGGCGGAGGAGATAGACCTGTCTGCCCTGAACGACTGCTTTGCCACGGAGGCGGCGAGAGCCGAAACGAAGGAGAGCGTGGCCGCCTATACGGAGGCCCAGGCCACCGCTACCACCACGGACAACATGGACGACACGGCGGCGGAGGCTATCGCCTATCTGGGCGACTGGTATCTTACTGGGGTGGAGGAAATAGGAAAGGTGTATGCCATCGAATCTACTGTGCCGTCCTATTCCAGCGATTATTATTCCGTTGTCCGCCGCTATGAATGCACCTCCGGCTCCCTGGAGTTTGGCTATCGGGAGCTGGAGCTTACCGACCAATGCACCGAGGAGGAGCGTCTGTCTCTGGAGACGTACAGCGATTTTTGGCAAACAGGAACCAGCGATGCTATCGAGTATGAGTCCTGCACAGTCAGCGGCTGTGATGCGTTGATGAAGCTCTACGAGGAGGATACTGCCCATGGTTATGTAAACCTATACTGGGTAGATACAGAGCGGCAGGTTCTGTTCTATATCTACAGCACCGGACTGTCCCGAGAGACGGTGCTGACCCTGGCGGAGAGCGTGGACGGCACAGCCCCGGCGGAAGCGCCTGCGCGGGAGACCCCCACCGCGGAGGAGGCTTTGGCCCAGCGTGTGATGGACATTGGGGACGTGCGGTTTTATAACCTGGACGCAGTGACCACCGGACTGCAAAGTCAAAACGTCCTGGCGGATTTGGGCAGCTTTGCGCTGACCGATTTGCCCGAAGGATTTTATTTTGCAGGCAGCTGGACGTATTACATGGAGCAAAGATATTCAGACGAAATTGACTATTGCCTGACCCGGATGATTAAAAGCTATGCCACCGCAGAGAATGAGGAGATGCGGATTAATCTGAGCTATCGCCGCTATTATACCCTGGATGGCTCCGAGCAGCTGGATATGGAGACCGCCTTTGCACTGCGGATGGACGATGCGTGGTTCAACGCGGAATTGACGGCCTGCACCGTGAACGGCTATGAGGGCTATTATGTTGATTATGACAAGGAGGTTGGCCATGGCTTCAGTCTGACCTGGGCGGATACGGACAGGGAAACGATTTTCACCATTACGGTGGACTATGAGAGCTGGGATAATATCCGTACCTATACCATGGAGGAGCTGCTGGCCCTGGCCGATTCTCTTGTGGAGGAGACCCAGACTCAATCGGTGATAATCAATGCGGACACATCGACAACCGATCTGCAAGGTCAAAGCGCTCTGGCGGATTTGGGCGGCTTTGAGCTGACCGCCCTGCCCGAAGGATTCAGTCTTGCCGGCGGCGGGTCGTATGACAAAATGCAAATGCACTCGGATGAGATTGACTTCTGCGTGACGCAGATGGAGAAAATCTACACCGACGGGAGCCTCGATTTGCGGTCGATTTTACTGGACTGGCGGAGCTATTACACCCAGGATGGTTCCGAGAAGCTGGATATGGCGACTGCCTTTTCCCTGTATAAGGAGTGGTACGCTGACGGGGAGCTGACCGACTGCACTGTGAATGGCTATGAGGGCTATTACCGATGGGACGAGTTCAGCCGCCAGGTCTCCCTTTGCTGGGCTGACACAGATAGGGGATTGGTTTTTGACGTCACGATGAACTACGACGAGGCGGACGATCCGGAGGATTACTCCATGGAGGCGCTGCTGGCTATGGCCGAGTCCATCGTGGAGGAGGACAGCTCCTATGTCACGTCCAGTGTTGATTTTTCGGATGTAATACTGGAGGAGGCAGGGCAGCTTGACACCTATGTGGTGTCCGGCCTGACCACCGCACCCGCCCTGGGCTATGCCCTGTCCACTGACAATGGCTATACCAGCGGCGACCTGGTTTGGAGCACGGAGGAGCAGACCTATGACGAGGTGTGCATTGCATATGACAACGGCCTGGCCCTGATATACAGCCGCTTCTGGACAGATGAAAATAAGACCGCCACCGACAACGCCGCCGCGTTCCAGGCTATGCAGGATTATCTTCTGGCCTGCGATACGGAGGGAACCGCCGTCACCACCGATTTGACCGTGGACGACTGCCAGGCCTATGCCGTGTATTATGAAAGCGGGGATTATATCCGCCGCGAGCTGACCTGGTACGATGCCGACGAGGACGTGATTTTCACCCTGGTACAGGTATATAGCTATGCCGAAGACACGCTTTCGGTAACGCAAATGACAGAGCTTGCCGCGTCAGTGACGAAGGGATAAGCGCACAAGCTGCTCCACAAAAAATGCCGCACCCAGGTCTGGCCTTTTGGCTGGACTCGGGCGCGGTTTTTCTTGAGGGCGTTATTTTTTGTAGCTCTCCGCCAGCTGGGCGAATACGGGGAGCGCCCGCTGGATGCGCTCGGTGGGGACGCAGTAGGAGATGCGGACGTGGCCGGGGCAGCCGAAGCCGGAGCCGGGGACGATGAGCAGGTTAAAATCGTCTCTGGCCCGCAGGCTGAAGGCTGCGTCGTCCGGCTCCAGTGACTGCGGGAACAGATAAAAGGTGCCGCCCGGCTCCACGCAGGAATAGCCAAGCGCCCGCAGGCCGTCCACCAGCCGCCGCCGGTTCTCCGCGTATACGGAAAGGTCTGCCGTGTCGTCCGCGCAGGCCGCGACCACAAGCTGAAACAGGGACGGGGCGTTCACGCAGCCCAAGGCCCGGCCCGCGCCGGCGATGGCCGCAAACACCCGCTGCCAGTCCTCCACCGTCTCATGCACCGCCACATAGCCGATGCGTTCGCCGGGAATGGACAGGCACTTGGAGAAGGAATAGCACACCAGGGTGTTGTTATAGTATTTGGGGATATACGGCACCTGCACTCCGTCGTAGACGATCTCCCGGTAAGGCTCGTCGGAGATGATATAGATGGGATGGCCAAATTCGGCGCTCTTGGTTTCCAGCAGGTCGGCGAGGGCCTGAATGGTCTTTTCGGAATACACCGCGCCGGAGGGGTTGTTGGGGGAGTTTATGACCACCGCCTTGGTGTGGATGTTGATGGCCCGCTCCATGGCCGCCAGGTCAAGCTGGAAATGCTCCGTGTCCGGGGGAATGACCACCATTTTCCCATGGGCGGATTCGATGAACACCTTGTATTCCGGGAAATAGGGGGCGGGAACGATGAACTCGTCCTCCGGACAGCACAGCCCGTGGAAGCAGCAGCTCAGGGACATGGCCGCGCCCATGGTGAGATACAGCCCGTCCGGGGAAATGCTGGTGCCGAAGCGCCGGTTGATGGAGGCGGCCAGGGCC
>JAJQHT010000311.1:5975-8845 GCA_021199595.1 Oscillospiraceae bacterium | reverse complement strand
GCCAGAACCGATGAACACAGCCTCATAGCCTTCCTCAAACAGCTCGTCGATGCTCTCCGCACGGCCAATGACCGCGTCAGTGATGATTTTCACGCCGAAATGCTCCAGCTTTGCAATCTCGCGGGCCACGATGGCCTTCGGCAGACGGAACTCGGGGATGCCGTATACCAGCACGCCGCCAGGCTTGTGGAAGGCCTCGAAGATGGTGACCTCATAGCCCTTGCGCGCCAGGTCTCCGGCGCAGGTCAGGCTGGCAGGGCCGGAGCCGACAATGGCAACCCGATGGCCGTTGGATTCGGGAACCTCCGGCGCGCCTTCAGCATGGCCATGCTCCATGTGGTAATCGGCCACGAAGCGCTCCAGGCGGCCAATGCCCACGCTCTCGCCCTTGACGCCGCGAACGCACTGGCCCTCGCACTGGGTCTCCTGGGGGCAGACACGGCCGCACACGGCAGGCAGGGTGTTGGTGGAGGTAATGATCTGATAGGCTCCGTCAAAGTCGCCCTCGGCAACCTTCGCAATAAACTCCGGGATGCGGACGGACACGGGGCAGCCCTCCATGCACTTGGGCCGCTTGCAGTTCAGGCAGCGCTTGGCCTCATCAATGGCCATCTCCTCGGTGTAGCCCAGAGCGACCTCGTCAAAATTCTTGTTGCGAACCAGAGGCTCCTGCTCGGGCATCGGGTTCTTATCCATACGCATATTAGCCATGCTCTCTGACACCTCCCGTAATGCGGCAGATATGATCCATCGCCGCTTTTTCTTCCTCAGCGTAGTAGACGGAACGCTTCAGGATGCCGTCCCAGTCCACCAGATGTCCGTCGAACTCCGGGCCGTCCACGCAGGCGAATTTGGTCTCGCCGCCCACGGTCAGGCGGCAGGCGCCGCACATACCCGTGCCGTCCAGCATGATGGGGTTCATGGAGACGATAGTCTTGATGCCATATTCCTTGGTGGCGTCGCACACCCGCTGCATCATGCGGGTGGGACCGACGGCCATGACCTCGTCATAGACGTTGCCCGCGTCCAGCAGCTCCTTCATCTTGGTGACGTTGAAGCCAGCCTCGCCATAGGAGCCGTCGTCCGTGGTTATGTAGAGGTTGGTGACACCGGCGCGCATCTCGTCCTCCAGGATGACAATATCCTTGGAACGGAAGCCGGCGACCATGTCCACCTCGATACCCAGGTCGTGCATACCCTTCGCCACAGGATAGGCGATGGCATTGCCCACGCCGCCGCCAACGACGCACACCCGCTTGAGACCCTCCATATTGGTGGGGCGGCCCAGGGGGCCGACGAAGTCGGCGATGGAATCACCGGCCTCCAGCAGGTTCAGCATCCGGGTAGTCTGACCAACGGGCTGCACCATGATGGTGACAGTGCCCTTTTCTTTGTCCGCCGCCGCGATGGTGACAGGCACACGCTCGCCATATTCATCCAAACGGAAAATGATGAACTGGCCGGGCCGCGCCTTCCGTGCGACCAGCGGGGCCTCGATAACGAACTCCACGACAGTCTTCGCTTCATTCAGAGGCCGTTTGCTGACGATTTTGAACATATCTATCCCCCTAGAATTAAATGTTACTCACAAATAGGTATTATATCAACATCCTCCCCATTTGTGAAGTGATGTTTTTCATTTAACACATTTTTATATTTATATTCGTTTTGGGGCTTTCTGTCCCCCCGTTTTTCCGCTTTTCCAGAGAGAAAATTTATGCTATACTTTGTTTGTGTCAATACAAATCACACCATATCATCCAACGCGGAGGTATTCGATGAACCTGCTGTTCACCTTAAACCGGGGGTATCTGCCGGTGTTTTTGCCCTGTCTGCGCTCCGTAATGGCCCGGGGCGGGGCGGAAAGCTATGATATATACATCCTCCACTCCGACCTGGAGGATGCGGACAAGCAGTCCATACGCGGCGCGGCGGGCACAGCGGGCGTCTGCCATTTCATCTATGTTGACCCCGCCATATTCAACGATTTCCCGGAAACAAAGCGCTATCCCAAGCAGATATATTACCGCCTGGCGGCCCCCGCCCTGCTGCCGGAAAATTTGGAACGCATTCTGTATCTGGACGGAGACACCATCACCATCAACTCCCTGCTGGATCTGTATAATACAGATTTTGAGGGCAGCTATTTTATGGCCTGCACCCACATCCGCAGGCTGCTGGGAGTGTTCAACCAGGTGCGGCTGAGTCTGGAGGAGGACGTACCCTACATAAACACCGGGGTCATGATGATGAATCTCCCCACCTTGCGGGAAAATCTGCATTTGGAGGACATTCAGGCCTATGCCCTGGAAAACCGGCATATCCTGATGCTGCCGGATCAGGATATTGTTACAGCGCTGTACGGCCAGCACATTAAACTGGTGGACAGCCTGCGGTACAATCTCAGCGACCGGCTGCTGAACCTCTACAACGCCGACCCGCTTCACATCCCGAAGCTGGATTTGGACTGGGTGCGGAAAAACACCTCGATTATCCATTACTATGGCCGCAACAAGCCCTGGGGCGAGCAGCCCTATCTGGGAATATTGGATACATTCTATTATGAGGCCACCGGCACAGAGCCTTCCAATGGCCGACGGGGACAGAAAGCCCATACCAGGGTAAAAAAGGCGGATGCAAAGCAATAATCCGACATTTTTACCAAAAAGACATAGACATGGGCAGTATAATTGTGCTATACTGACTAAACAAACAGAACTATACTGTAAACCATAAAATCATAAAAGAAAGGCAGGCGTGAACGCATGAAATTCTATCCTCTCACGGGCACCTCGGATGGCTCCGACCCGAAGGAGCTGGCCAGCGAATACGAAGCGGCGCGGGAAATTGGAAAGCTGCGCCTGGGTGAG
>JAJQHT010000311.1:0-5965 GCA_021199595.1 Oscillospiraceae bacterium | reverse complement strand
ATTTTAAGCAGGCAAGAAAAATCTACTATATCCCCTATAACGCGGTTCGCCGCTGTTTCCGCCGTGTGCAGCTGGTGCAGGCAAAGTTATGCTGCGGCAAGGGAAATCTGGAAATAGAGAACCTCGTCATTTGCGGCGTGGAGGGGGAGCTGGCCCAGGTGCAGCTTCCCGGAACCAAGGCCGCAAAGATACTGATGGAAGAGCTGGAACGCCTGATACCGGAGGCGGAATTTGGCAAGCCTGCGGAGGCTCCCGCCGAAAATAATGGCGATTCCCCCGAAAAACTATAAAAATTCTTAAAAAAATTGAAATTTAGGGCTTGTTTTTTGGACAAATAAGCATTAAAATAAGGATAAGGTTCATAATTTGTTCATTTTCCGCAGGGACGGACGTATTGCTCCTCTCCCGCGTGATTTTCTTTCAAGCCCGAATCAGGAGAAATGTCCATGACCCCCACCGAAGCCTTAGATATTCTATTAAAATCCTATCGCAGCTATTACGACATCACCCTGCATGAGGAGCCGGACGCTCTTTTTGCGGCGGAGGCGGTTTTCCTCTCCCATGGCGAGCAGTATTTTCTGCTGAAAAAAGCCGTCGTGTCCGAGTCGGAATCCAACGAATATGTTTTTATCGCCACGGTGGACACATTGGACGAGTCCCTCTTGCAGCGCCTGGACGAGGCTGCCTGGACTACCGGCCTGGGGCACGTCGTCCCCCATTCGAGCCATCGGAACACTGACATCACTCTGATTATCCTGGCGGATTCCATCACGGCGGAGGCCAAGGCCGCTGTGAAAAAGCTCCACCACTACAAAAGCTATCGCTTCGGCCTGCAGGGCTGGAGCAACTATCGTTTGGTTGCCCTAGAGACTTCCACTGGTACTCTCGCCTATAATCGGCTGGGCGGGAACCTGAAGAAGCTCTTTCGCAATATAATATCACTACAGAAGTAGGAGAGTTGTCATGAGTGCTATACTAATCATTGTAGCAGCAATCGTCCTGCTGGTTCTGGGCTATATCTTCTATGGCTCATGGCTGGCAAAACAATGGGGCATCGACCCCTCCCGTAAGACCCCCGCAGTGGAAGTGGACGACGGCGTGGACTACGTTGTCGCCAAGCCTGCTGTGCTGATGGGTCACCATTATTCCTCCATCGCTGGCGCTGGCCCCATCAACGGCCCGGTGCAGGCCTCCGTTTTCGGCTGGCTGCCCGTGTTCCTGTGGTGCGTTATCGGCGGCATTTTCTTCGGCGGCCTACAGGACTTCGGTTCCATGTTCGCCTCCGTCCGTCACGGCGGCAAGTCCCTTGGCGAGGTCATTGCCGATACCATGGGTACCAAAGCAAAGAAGCTGTTCCTCATCTTCGCCCTGCTGGTGCTTATCCTGGTCATTGCTTCCTTCGTAAATGTCGTGGCCGGAACCTTTGCCTCTGAGAACACCGGCATCACCACCAATCCCACCGGCAATGAGACCACCGCTATGGTGTCCGTTATTTTCATCATCCTGGCTATCGTTTACGGCATCTTCACCAACCGTGTTGGCGTCAAGACCGCTCCCGCTACCGTCGTGGGCATTATCCTGATTGCTCTGACCCTGGTGTTCGCGCTGAACTACGGCCTGGCTCTGAGCCGCACCACCTGGATCATCCTGATTGGCGCATACATCGTTGTGGCCTCTCTGGTGCCTGTGTGGATCCTGCTTCAGCCCCGCGACTATCTGTCCAGCTATCTGCTGTACGCCATGATGATCGTGGCCCTGTTCGGCATCATCTTCTCCGCCTTTGCCGGAACCGCTAACTTCCAGCTCCCCGCAGTCACTGGCTGGAACACCAGCGTTGGCACCCTGTTCCCCGCCCTGTTCATCACCGTGGCCTGCGGCGCCTGCTCCGGCTTCCACAGCCTGATTGCCACCGGCACCACCTCCAAGCAGCTCGACAATGAGAGCCACCTGAAGCCCATCGGCTATGGCTCCATGCTGATCGAGTCCGCCCTGGCCATTATCGCCCTGATTGCCGTCGGCATGGTGTTCGACAAGTACACCGCCGGTGAGTTCGGCTCCCCCGCCGTGGCGTTCTCCTCTGGTATCGCCACCATGTTCGGCGCGGAGACCACCACAGTTTATGGCGTTGTTTATGCCCTGCTGACCCTGGCCGTGTCCGTGTTCGCGCTGACCAGCCTGGACACCGGCACCCGTCTGAGCCGGTTCATGTTCTCCGAGCTGTTCCTGAAGGAGGGCGAGGCCACCTGGAAGGACGCCAAGGGCATCCGCAAGTTCCTGGCCTTCCCCCTGACCGGCACCCTGTTCATGGTCATCGTTGGCTGCATCCTGGGCGGCCTGAGCCTGAGCGCTATCTGGGGTCTGTTCGGCGCTGCGAACCAGCTGCTGGCCGGTATCGCTCTGATGGCCGTGGCCGCTTGGCTCGGCAACATCGGCAAGAACAACAAGATGTTCTTCATCCCCATGATTTTCATGCTGATCGCCACCCTGACCAGCCTGATCATCACCATCGTCAAGAAGATCAAGCTGGTTGCTGCGGCTTCCGCCGCCTAGGGCGACTGGTTCCAGCTGATTCTGGCCATTGCCATGGTGGTTCTGGCCGTCATCCTGGTCATCCAGGGCATCCAGACCTTCTCCGCTCAGATCAAGAACAAGAAGGAGCAGAAGGCAGAGGCCTGAGGCTGAATCATTCAACCGAAAACCTAACATACAAAAAAACTGTCCCGTCCATCAGACGGGGCAGTTTTTTCTATTGATGTCTGGCTTATAGCTTTTCCGCCGCCGCAACAACGGCCTCGAAGCCCATGACGTGACTTGCTTTCACCAGGACGGCGTCGCCCTTTTGCAACAGCTCCGGCAGGGCCTCCAACAGGGAGGCGGTATCTGCATACCAGGCGGTTCCCTCCCCCGCTCCGGCGGCTATATCCTTCGCCAGCGGGCCGCAGGCGATGACCTGCACGCCCTTCTTCGCGGCATAGGCCCCCACCTGACGGTGAAGCGCGGGGCTGTTTTCCCCCAGCTCCCGCATATCCCCCAGAATAGCCACCTTCCGGCCCGGCAGGGCCGTCAGGCTGTCTATGGCACTCTGGACGCTGGTGGGATTGGCGTTATAGCAATCATCCAGGATGGTGACATACCCGGTGTCTATCATCCGGCCACGGCTTCCCACCGTCTCATAGGTGGCAATCCCGGCGGCAATCTCCTTCCCGGTAAGCCCCAGCTCCAGGCCCACTGCCGCGCCCATCAGGGCGGCATATATCATGTGCTGGCCGAAGGCGGGAATCCGCACAGGAATGTCCTGTCCCTTTCCATGAATGACGCAGCGCATGGCAGAAACGCCCTCCGGCGCAACGTCCGTGGCCCGAACATCGCAGTTCTCTCCCAGGCCAAAAAGAATCTTCCGGCGGCCAAAATCATACGCCCGCAGCAGCGGGTCATCCCCGTTTGCTATAATCAGGCCATTTTCCGGCATACCGCTTACCATCTCTCCCTTGGCCCGCAGTACGCCCGGACGGTCTCCCAAAAATTCCAGGTGCGCGTCCCCAATGGCGGTAAATACGCCGATTTGCGGATGAACCATATTGGTGAGGCGGGTCATCTCCCCGAAGGTCTGGATGCCCATTTCAATAACAGCGGCCTGATGGTCTTCCCGCAGACGGAAGATGGTCAGCGGAACACCCAGCTCATTGTTGAAATTTTTCTCCGTTTTCAGCGTATTGAGCTTGGCGGAGAGGACGGCGGCAATCATTTCCTTGGCCGTCGTCTTTCCCACAGAACCGGTGATGCCGATGAAGGGAAAATCGAATTGGCTGCGATAAAAGGCGGCGATTTCTCCCAGAGCCGCCTGCACGTCCGGCACCTGTATCTGCGGCACGGCCACCTCCACAAAGCGGCTGCACAAAACGCAGGCCGCCCCCTCCGCGGCCGCCTGGGCAATGAAGTCGTGGCCGTCCACCCGCGTCCCCGGCAGGGCCGCGAACAGGCAGCCGGGTTCCAGCTTCCGGCTGTCGGTGGTAATGGCAGTTATCTCCTCCTCTGGCAGGGGGAATGCGGATATGCCGCCGGTAATCTCCTTGATGACGGCAGGCGTAAGATGTCTCATTGATTAGCCCTTTCTGTATGTAAATTCATGATTGATATTTTTTCATGGACGCCTCTATCAACCTTTGGCACAGCTCGCCAAAATCCATACCCATGGCGGCTCCCATCTGAGGTATCAGGCTTGTGGGCGTCATGCCCGGAAGGGTGTTGGCCTCCAGACAATAGCACACGCCGTCCCTGTCCATGATAAGGTCTACCCGGCCATAGACCTCCAGCCGCAGCGCGGCGTATACCTGTTCACCCAGAGACTGAACGCGCTCGGTCTCTGCCGCTGTCAGCGGCGCGGGGCAAATTTCCTCCGTCATGCCGGGGATATATTTGTTTTTATAGTCGTAAAAACCGCTCTTTGGTATTATCTCAATGACCGGCATGGCTTTGCCGTCCAATATACCCACGGTCAGCTCCCGACCCGAAATAAATTCCTCCGCCAGGACGCTGTCCTCATACTGAAACGCCAACGCCAGCGCCGCTTCGTACTCCGCAGGAGAACGGACAATAGTTGTTCCAACGCTGCTGCCCCCAGAGCAGGGCTTCACCACGCAGGGAAAGCCGGGGTTATCATAGGGCGTCTGCCCCTTTCGCACCGTAATGCCCGGCGGCACGGGGATGCCTGCCTGCCGGAGCAGCTCTTTTGTGAGGCTCTTGTTCATGGCCAGCGCACTGCCGAGGTAGCCGCTGCCGGTATAGCGGACACCATACATATCCAGCAGGGCCTGAACCTTGCCGTTTTCACCTTCCTCGCCGTGAAGGGCCAGAAACACCATATCCGCCGCCTGGCAGACCTCCAGCACATGAGGGCCGATAAGCCCCTGGCCGGGACGCATGGCCCGGACGGTGGCAATATCCGGGGTCTTTTCCGTCACAAGCGTCTGCTGGCCGCCGCTCTTTGTGAACAGCGCCTCCGCGCCGTCCCATACCGTCACGCCCAGGAACAAATCCACCAGCGCCACGGCATACCCCTGCTTCCGCAAGGCCAGGGCGATGCCCGTTCCACTGGAAAGCGATACGTCCCGCTCATGGGACAGTCCCCCGCATAATACCGCGATATTCATGTCTGTGTCACCTCGCTTGGATTTTATTGTACCACACCCATTCAATTCCCGCAATTCCCTTCAAGCGTATTGTCATTTTCCCGCAAATATGCTAAAATGGAGTGGTATTAATAGGAAGGAATCAAATCATGCCATATATCGTCATAGACCTGGAATGGAATCAGGCCATGAGTTCAAAATCATCTGTTTTCAATCATCTTCCCATCCATCTGCGCGGAGAGATTATACAAATCGGTGCAGTCAAGCTGAACGAGGACTTCACCCCGGGAGAAGAATTTCAGTGCGACATCCGCCCCGTCTGGTTTCGCAAAATGCACTATAAGGTCAAAAAGCTCACCGGCTTCGATGACGAGCGGCTGTCCCATGGGCTGCCCTTCCCGGAGGCCATCCGCCAGTTTTTGGACTGGTGCGGGCCGGACTGCACCTTCATGACCTGGGGCTATGACGACAGCGGCATCATGGAGCAAAACCTCATTATACACGACCTCGACATTGACTGGATGGGCACCTGGGTGAACCTCCAGCTCATATACAACAAGGCCACCGGCGGCGACCGAAACCAAAAATCCCTGGAAGCGGCTATGGAGCATTTCGGCATCCAGCAGACCCGCATCGCCCATGACGCCCTTGGAGACGCATACAACACCGCCCTGGTCTGCTCCCATCTCAACCTGGATGAGGGCGTGGCGCATTACAGCGAGCTTCGCAGTCAGCTCTCCAGCCATCCCAGCGGCGGCCAGGGACACAGCACGGCCCCCGATCCCGTTACCCATGTCACCTCCCCCCTCTATTCCAGCCGGGAAGCACTTTGGGAG
>JAJQHT010000272.1 GCA_021199595.1 Oscillospiraceae bacterium | reverse complement strand
GGCGGTGGAAAAGCAGTGCGACCTGCACCTTCGTATCCGTCCGGGAACTGACGGCGCGCTGGCGCTGGGGCTTGGGCGGGAGCTGATTATAAACGACTGGGTAAATCATGAGTATATTCAAAACAATGTGTATGGCTATGACGCATACAGAGACTATGTCATGGATTTTTCCCCGGAACGAGTGGAAAAGCTGACCGACGTACCGGCGGAACAGATTCGGCTGGCGGCCCGGATGATTCACACCTATGCGCCGCTTGCCATCAACCAGTCCAGCGCGGCAATGGTTCACCATATCAACGGTATGCAGAGCCACCGCGCCATTATGGCCCTGTCCGCCCTCATGGGGAGCTATGACCGCCCGGGCGGCATCATCCCCATACCGCTGACCTATGCGCATTCCATGGCCGGGTTTTCCACGCTGGATCACGAATTTTCTCTTGAACCATATCCTCACAACGCGCCTCAGCCGGTTGGCGCAGAACGGTTTCCCCTGTGGGCCAGGGTGGTGGGCGAAATGCAGTGCTGCGACCTGGCCAGGCAGATTACGGAGGGAACGCCCTATCCCATCAAAGCGCTCTGGGCGCACGGAATGAACATGAGAATGTTCAACGCCGACCGGGAACTCGAAGCCGCGCTGAAAACACTGGATTTCTTTGTGGACACAGATTTGTTCCTCACGGACACCGCGAAGCTTGCGGATATAGTTCTGCCCTGCTGTTCGTCTTTTGAACGCAGTGAGTTCAAGGTCTTTGGCGGGGGCTTCGCCCAGTGGACGGAACCCGTCATCTCCCCGCTGGGGGAGAGCCGCCCGGATGACGCCATCCTCTGCGAACTGGCACGACGATTGAGCCTGGACGCCCCGCTGCTGTGCGCGGGGCCGGAGGCCTGCGTGCGGTATATGCTGCGCGAAACGCCCATCGACGTGGATTTTCTGAAAGCAAACAGCCAACTGCCGCAAAAGGTAGAGGGCCTGCAATCCATCCCGATAGGACAGCATCCCTTTCAAACTCCTACGGGAAGGTTTGAGCTGTACTCCACCGTCATTGCGGAGCTGCCCGGGCTGAATCCCCTGCCGGTCTGGGAGGATATTGCAGACGACGCGACCCAGGTCGAATACCCCTTCCGTCTGGTGTCGGGGGCACGGATGCCAAACACCCTCCATTCCAGACTGCACGATGTTCCCTGGCTCCGGTCGCTTCGCCCGGAGCCAGCGGCGGATTTAAACGACGAGGATGCCGACCGCCTTGGCATATGCGCCGGCGACAGCATGACCTTAACCACCAGCGCAGGCTCTCTGACCGTCGCGGCAAGGCCCTCCCCGCGGGTGAAAAAGGGGACAGTTCATATGTACCATGGGTATCGGGAAGCAGACATAAATGCCATTGTTCCGGCGGGATTCAACGACCCCTATTCCGGCTTTCCCGGGTTCCGCAGCGTGCCATGCAGAATTGCGAGGTGTGAATCGTGAAGCTTGTGTTTTCCTTTGATTCGGAGCGGTGTACCGCCTGCGGCGCCTGCGCCGTCGCCTGCATGGATCAGAATGACATCGACGTGGAGGCCGGACAGGAAAGCTACCGCCGGGTGTTTGAAACGACGGAACACGGAAAAATAACGGCGGTATCCACCGCCTGCCGCCATTGCACCCCTGCGCCGTGTGCCGCCGCCTGTCCCATGGGGTGCTTCTATAAGGACGAGGAAACCGGCCTTACACTGTATGATAATCGGTCGTGTATAGGCTGCCGCCGATGCCTGGCGGCCTGCCCCTGGGAGGCCGTTACCTTCCGGCCTACAGGTATGAAGAAGCCAAAGGTGCGGATGGAAAAATGCCACGGATGCCTGGAGCGGATTCGGGCCGGGCTAACCCCCGCCTGCGTCCGTGTCTGCCCCACCGGCGCGCTGACGCTTATAAAAGAATAATGACTGCGCAAACGGAAAAAGCCATGCAATCCATGAGCGCACAGAAAAACAGAGCCAGGCCGCAGTGCGGCCCAGCCCTGTTTTTTTGCAATGGCATAGAATTGGTTTCTGTGAAATTAGAACTCGCCCTGGCCGATGTAGTCAGCCACGTTATCGGCGGTGATGTAGGTCAGCGGGGTGTAGTGATAATACTCGGTGGAGCCGTCGTTCAGATACTCGGCCATGGCCACGCAGGTCTCGGCGGCAATGTCGTCGGCCCGGTTCATGACCGTCAGCTCCATCTGACCGTCAGCTACGGCCTGGATGGCGTCGTTCTGGCCCGTCAGAGAGTAGACCTTGATCTGGTCGCCCAGACCGGCCTCTTCAATGGCGGCCACAGCGCCCATGGTCAGGTCGTCATCATAGCCCATGACGATGTCGATCTCATCGCCGTCGGCAGTGATGTGCTGCTCCATGAAGGTCTTGGCGTCGGTACGGGAGGACATGGCGTAATCCGGCTCATAGAGGTTATAGTTGGTCTCCTCCATGGCGCGGGCGAATCCGGCCTCACGCATCTGATAGTCCATCAGGAAGGGCACGCCGGAGATCTGGACAACGTCCAGGCCCGCGTCCGCGCCGTTCTGCTCGATGACGTACTGGCCAATCTGATAGCACATCTCCTCCTGGTCGGGGCCAATGCAGGCGGTGGCGTACTCACGGCCTTCCTCGGCCACATCCAGGGCGCAGAGGAACAGAGGGATACCGGCCTCAGAGCAGGCCTTAGCCACGTCCACCATGGCGGTGGGGTCGCCGCCGAACACAGCCAGGGCGTCCACGCCGGCGTCAATCATCTGCATACAATAGTTGGTCACGTCGTCCGCAACGGTCTGCGCGTCCAGGCTCTTCACCGTCGCGCCGCACTCCTCGGCAATGCGGGCAAGCTCGGTGCCGACACGGCCGCCCCAGGGGGCGGAGGAGTTGATGGTCACGTAGCCGATAGTGTACCCGGACAGGTCAACATCAGAGTAGTCGATGTTGCAGCCTGACTGCGCGCCTTCTGCGGCGACGGCGCCGGACTGCTCGGAGGTGGTAGCGTCCTCGGCAGTATCGTCAGAGGTGTCCGCAGCGGTGTCGGAGCTGCCGGAGCAGGCCGCCAGGGACAGCACCATGACCAGAGCCAGGAGCAGGGCAAGAAGTTTCTTCATTTGTGATTCGTCCTTTCAGTTTTTGTTATTTTATGACAATCGCGCCGGGGCGCGGCTATCAACGAGTTGCTTACAGCTCATCCACGCTCTTGCCGCTGGTAAAGCGGTCGATGATGAGCACCACAATCAGCAGCGCGCCGGTGATGAGGTTGACCCAATACTGGGCCAGGAACATGGAGGTCATCATCTGGGAGATGACGCGCATGATGAGCACGCCGATCAGCACATGGACGGCGGTTCCCTTGCCGCCAGTCATCTTGATGCCGCCGATAACGCAGCAGGAGATGGTCAGCGTGGCAAGGCTGCTGCCCTGGGTGTAGATAGCGTACCCCGCCTGGGAGACCATGATGATGCCGGTCAGGGCGGAGAGAATGCCGCACAGCACATAGGCCACCCACACGGTGCTTTGCACGTTGATGCCGGCATAGGCCGCCGCCTCCGGGTTATCGCCCACCACATGAAGGCGGTTGCCGAAGCGGGTCTTGTACATCCAGAAAAACACCAGCGCGACAACGAGCACAAACACAATCACCGCGGGAGTAAACCAGCGCAGGCCGAATATTTTCGTCTGGGCAAAGAGCTTCACGATGTTCGCATCCTCCGGGGCGAAGGAGCTTTTGGCAAAATAGTACACAAAGCCCTGGAAGGCGTAGTTCGACGCGATGGTAGCAATCAGGGCGGGAATCCCCACCTTCGCCACGAAAAAGCCGTTGATGACCCCGCAGAGCGCGCCGGTCAGGAACGCCACAATGATGCCCACGACCAGGGACAGCGCGCTGCTTCCCGTGACGGCATAGACGGCGTTGAAGGCGATGACCAGCGTCACGCCGGACAAGCCCGCCTGGAATCCGGCGGACAGGTCGATGTTGCCGGTTATCATAACGAGCGCCAGGCCCAGGCACACCGGGCCGTACATGGCAGTGTATTTGATGACGTTATAGAAGCTGTTGCGGTAGCCATCCACAAAGACGAAGGCCACAAACAGCATGACGACCAGGATGAGGACGGAGTTATTGTCCTTAAAGAACCGCCCGAAGCGTTTTTTATCCCCAGCCGCAGTTTCCTTTACTTTCTTTTCCACAGTTTGACCCCCTTCGACTGGAGCACGTCAAGCGACAGTGCAAAGAGCATAATAGCGCCCATGACAACCCACTGCAAATACTGGGACATATGCAGACTGGTGAATCCGGCGGACAGGATACCATAGAACAGGACGCCGATAATGGTGCCCCAGACGGAACCCTTGCCGCCGCTGACGGCGCAGCCGCCCAGCACCACGCAGAGGATGACCTCCATCTCCGCGCCGGAGGCGGACTGAGGATTGGAGCTGAGGGAGTTTGCCATCATGATAATCGCCGCCAGCGCCACGCACAGACCCAGTATCACATAGGCGATGGTGGTGTTCTTTTTGAAGCGAATGCCAGAGAAACGGGCCGCCACCGGGTTTGCGCCAATCATATAGAGCTGCTGTCCGTATACGGTCTTGGAAAGCAGAAGCCCCAGCACCACGGCCACGAGCACAAACCAGACGATTAGAATATGTATCGGCCCAATGGACGAGGTTCCCAGCGCCCGGAAGGACGGGGCGCAGTTCGAGTCGATGACCAGCACCGTGCCGGAGGACACAATCAGCGCAAACGCGCTGTAGATAGAGCTTGCACCCAGGGTGGTGATGAAGGAGTTCAGGCGCACATAGCTGACCAAAACGCCGTTAAACAGACCGCACAGAAAGCCCACGGCCAGCACGGCCAGCACCGTGAGGAAGGTGTTGTTGGTGCTCATCATGACCTTCGCCGTGACAGAGCAGAGGAAGGTCAGCATATAGCCCACGGACAGGTCGATGTTCCCGGTGAGCATGACCAGGGTCATGCCGAAGGCGATGATGCCGATATATACCTGCTGGCGCAGAATCATCATCAGGTTCGAGGGGGTGATGAACAGAAGTCCGGAGCTGCTCCCGGCGTGGGTTATCTGGAGGACAATCTCAAAGACGATGGCGACCACAATCATGGCCACAAACACAGCCGCGCCGTTCATGCTGAAAAACTTTTTTACCAGGGTCTTGCCCTTGGATTCAGTGGTCTCGGTCATTCGGCGGCACCCCCTTTGTTGATTCTTTCCAGCACGTCCGTCTTGCCGATGGAGCAGGCCAGGACAGTCTCGCTGGTGAGATTTTCGTCGATGGGGAGCTGGGCGGTCTTATGCCCCTCATAGATGGTGACAACGGAATCGCACACGCCCAGAATTTCCTCTATTTCCGAGGAAACGATGATGATGCCCATGCCATCCTGGGCCAGCTCGTTGATGATTTCATAAATCTCCGCCTTGGAGCCGACGTCGATGCCGCGGGTGGGTTCGTCCACAATGAGAATCTTCGGCGTCAGGGTCAGCCATTTGGCCAGCACGACCTTCTGCTGGTTGCCGCCGGAGAGGTTCCCGACAAGCTGCGTAAGCGACGGCGTCTTGGTGCGCATGGCCTTCACATACTTGTCCGCGTCCTCCAGCTGACGCTGGCGGTTGATAACGCCGAGGCGGGCCAGCTGGTTCAGCTTCGCGGAGGTGGAGTTCAGGAGAATGGTCAGCCCCAGGGCCAGGCCCTCCTTTTTTCTGTCCTCCGTGCAGAAGCCGATGCCGGCCTCGATGGCGGCGGCAGTGCTGTTTTTCTTGAGGGTCTTGCCCTCTACCTTCACGCTGCCGCCCAGGGTTTTATCCACACCGAAGATGGCGCGCATGATTTCGCTTCGGCCCGCGCCCACAAGTCCAAAGAAGCCCAACACCTCTCCGGCCCGGAGCTGGAAGGATACATCCTCAAAGGCCGCGCCGGTCAGGTGCTCCACCTCCATAAGGACGTCCCCCTGCTGGCGACCCTCCTTGCTGGGATATTGGTTTTCCAGCGGACGGCCAATCATGTGGGTGATCAGCTCGTCCTGGGTGGTCTCCTCGGTTTTCATGGTGCAGATATTCTGCCCGTCCCGGATAACGGTGATGCGGTCAGAAAGCTCCATGACCTCGTCCAGCTTGTGACTGATATAGACGATGGCGATGTTATGCTCTGTTTTCAGCTCCCGCACAATCTGGAAAAGCGTCTCCGTCTCCTTTTCGGAAAGCGAGGAGGTCGGCTCGTCCAGTATGATGCAGCGGGCGCTGCGTATCAGGGCGCGGCCAATTTCAATCATCTGCTGCTGACCCACGGACAGATCCCCCGCAATAGCCTTGGGAGAGATGGGCATATCCAGCTGGTCAAGGATGCGCTGGGTCTCGCTGTAAAGCGTTTTGTGGTCTACCAGGCCCTTTTTCATGGGGAGCTGGCCGATGAAAAGATTGTGGGCCACATCTAGCTGATGCGCAATGGAAAGCTCCTGATACACGCAGGAAACTCCCAGGGCGATGCCCTCCTGGGTGGAGCGGATATGTACCGGCTGGCCGTCGATATAGTATTCGCCGCTGTCAGCCGGATGCGCGCCGGTCATGACCTTGATAAGGGTGGACTTTCCGGCGCCGTTTTCCCCGCAGAGGGCGTGTACCTCCCCCGGATAGATGTCAAAGCATACATCCGAAAGCGCCTTCACGCCAGGGAAGGTTTTTGTGATGTTCCGCAGCTCGATAAGCGGCGTTTTGTTCTCGGGCAACAGGCTCACCTCCTGTTAATATCTAATCATTGTGCATAATATTATACAATACTCGCCGCACAAATGCAACCAATTTTGCTCTTTATTACAATACATTATTCGAGCGTTTATGAGCTTTCATTGTAACATTTGCATAAGGCCACCGTCGGCCAGGAAGCCCGGCAAAGCAGAAAGGTTGGGCGGCCTCGGCCATACAAGCCGACTGATGGCATTTTGACCGAGGGCCCTGCGTTTTTCAGTGAATTGGCATGAATGATAAAAAACGCAAAAAATTGCCTTTCATATCCGGGGCAAAAGTGCAAAACATATAGCCGGACAAGTCAAGAGGGCGGCGATGGGAAATGGCCGATGGCCGTTTCGGACGGCTGATCCTCCCTGTCCAAAGCAGAGAAAAGGAGTTGTAAGTGAAATGTCTAATTCTAATAATCTTGTGAACCCTAACGCCCGTGAGGCCATGGACCGCTTCAAGATGGAGGCCGCCTCCGAGGTGGGCGTCAACCTGAAGCAGGGCTACAACGGCGACCTGACCAGCAAACAGGCCGGCTCCGTCGGCGGCCAGATGGTCAAAAAGATGATTGAAGCCTACGAAAACGGCATGAAGTAAAGCTGACTCGGCTCTGCCAGAACTTTGGTTTTGGCAGAGCCACTTCTTTTTGCTGTCATTTCCCGGGGCTGGGGCATTGCGGCTTATTTGTGACATATGCCAATATCATTTCTTGACATATGCCACAAATAGGTGTATGATGGGGACAGCTTGAAATGCTGCATCACAGCTGACAGAAGGGAACTGACCGATGTATAACTTTGACGAGATTATCGACAGAAGAAATACCAACGCCCTGAACACGGACGGGTTCAGGGGCTATATTTTCCATGCCGGGCCGGAAAAGGTCTTCCCCTATAAGGACGAGGAATTTGTCCGTATGTGGGTCGCGGATATGGAATTTGCCGTTGCGCCGGAGATTATCGAGGAAATCCGCAAGCGTGTTGACCGCAGGATATTTGGCTATACTGGCGTATATGACGACGGATATTATCAGTCCTTTCGCAAATGGTGCCTTGAGCACTACGATTGGAAGCCGAAGCAGGAGGAGCTTTGCATCTCCCCCGGCATCATTCCGGCGCTGTATCAGCTGGTGGAGAATCTCTGCATGGCGGATGAGAAAATCCTCATCAACACGCCCTCCTATGGATATTTCCTCCACGCCGCCGAGTATGCCCATGTCGAGGCGCTGCGCTCTCCCCTGCTGAAAAACGAAAAGGGCGAGTTTTTCCTGGACTATGAGGATTTTGAGGCAAAATGCGCCGACCCGAAATGCAAGGTCGTAATCTGGTGCAACCCGCACAACCCCACGGGCCGGGTCTGGACGACGGAGGAGCTGACGCGCATTGCGCAGATCGTGCAGAAATACAACCTGTGGATTATTTCCGATGAAATACACTGCGACCTGACGCGCCGGGGCCAGACGCATATCCCCATGGCGAAAATCATGCCGGATTATCCGAAGCTCATCACCTGCATGGCGCCGACCAAGACGTTCAATCTGGCGGGGCTTGCGTTCTCGAACATCATGATTCGGGACAAGGCGACCAGGGAGCAATACAAGGACAGGGACAAGCTGTTCGGCACCGTGAACCCCCTCTCCCTGACGGCGGCGAAAGCGGCCTATGACCGAGGCGGCCCCTGGCACGAGGCGCTGCGGGACTATCTCGACGATAATTTTGCCTTTGTGAAGGACTACCTGACAAAGCACATCCCGAAAGCCGTGATGAACATCTCGGAGGCGACCTATCTCGCGTGGGTCGATTTGTCCGCCGTGCTGCCGGACGTGGACGACCTCCCGGCGTTTTTCGCCAACAACGCCGGCGTTCTCCTGGAGGGCGGCGACGCGCTTTTTGTCGGGAACGCGAAGGGCTATGTCCGCCTGAACCTTGCCATGCCAAGGGCCATCATTGAGACCGGCCTGCAGCGCATGGCGGAGGCAATCCGGCAGGAAGCTGCAAAACAACTATAAAATAATACATTCCATAATTTAAAAGGAGTCATTATAATGAAAATCGCGGTAACCTATGAAAAAGGCCAGGTATACCAGCACTTTGGACACACAGAGCAGTTCAAGGTTTACGACGTGGAGG
>JAJQHT010000053.1 GCA_021199595.1 Oscillospiraceae bacterium | reverse complement strand
CCGTGTTGGAGGTGTGGTAATACATCATGCGTATCAGCTCCACGCCGATGATTAGGTTGAAGCAGGTCTCCAGCAGGTCGTCATAGTTGGGCCAGGTCTCCAGGTTCGGGATGTTCACCATGGAGGAAATCAGCCGAATGGACAGCAGAATGATGCCCACGGCCAAAATCATGGCGATGACAAATTCCAATACAGCGGTCAGCCACTTCAAAAAGGTGGCGATTACATCCTTCATGCGCGCGTCCTCCTTGTAATATTATGGGCATTATTATACATGAGCGGGCCGTCTGTGGGAAGGGGAAAATAAAAAGACTTTTACCACACGCGAAACCTGTGCGGTAAAAGTCTTGTTATAGACGGTAGACATCTAAGGTGATCCGGGCCTTTCAGCCGTATTGACGAATCACGCAACACAGACGGGACTGTGCAAACTACTCCCTTTTACTTCCGTCAATTATACACTCTCGACAGAGGATTGTCAAGCGTTTTTCTCAGCCCTGGCTGGCCTCGCCGGAGGCGGCCTCAGCAGAGGCGGTTTCGGCGGGCGTCAGGACGATTTCGCCCTCGTAGGTGCCGGCGGTGATTTCGGTCTCTACGCCGTCCACGGTCATTGTGCCGGTGATGGTGGAGGTCTCGTCGATGGTCAGGCCCAGAAGGGTGCTTTCCTCTGTCACGACCCAGGCGGAGCCGTCGGTCAGGGTCAGGTAGGCGCCGTGAACGGTCTCATAGGTCTCGTCCAGCGCGTAGTCCGTGAAGCCCTCGGCCTCGGCTGCCTCGTTCCAGTGGGCGCAGTCGTAGTAATTGATTGCGCCGGTCAGAGAGGCGGCGGACAGCGTCAGATACAGGTCGCGCTGATAGTCCTCGTGAATCACGTCGCCGGACACGGCCATGTCCATCATGGTAATGGAAACGCCGGGGTAATATTCTCCATCGGGAACGGCGTTCATAAAGCCGGTGTCGTTATTATAGACCGTGTGAATGATGGCCCCGGTGCCGTTCTCGTCCGCAATGAGCTGAGAGTCGGTCAGCTGGATGTCCGTATTAGTGCTCTTGATAAGGATGACGCTGCCGGCAGTGTGGTCGATGTATGCCTGCTTCTGCTCGTCATATTCTACACCCTGATCCAGAGACAGGTCGGTGGTCAGGATGCTGCCGTTCACAGTGACTTCCGTGGCGTACAGGGGCAGCTCCTCCTCAGAATAGCCCTCATATTCCCAGTAAGGAGGCAGATTGACGCTGTGAATCATCAGGGCGTTCCGGCCGCCGGCGATGGTGCTGCCCAGGGTCTTGTCCTCCCGGAGTGCCATGTCGTCCTCGGTCAGATACTCGGCCACGTCCTCGTCCGCCTCGCCGTCGGCAATGGTGCCGATGACCACGCGGCCATAGGTGCCGGAGATAATGCCAATCTCCGCGGACTGGATGGTGGAGCCATAGACCAGCAGATTGCAGAACAGGTCGGAATACGCGCCATAGCCGCCCTCAGTGGTGATAGCAGTGGAGCCGTAGGTATACAGGCTAAGCTCGGTCTGGCCCTCCTCGGTCACAGGCTCTGCCCCGTCCGTGGAAAGAGCCGCCCAGTTCTGGGATACGATGGTGGAGTTGATATAGAAGCTGTGGGCCTGGCCCAGGGCCAGGGTGGTGCGGATGCTCCCGGCCACCAGCAGGTTTCCGGGGTTGCCGGTCAGCGGCTCGGTCTCGGAGGTCGTGCTGCCCTCCACATAGGAGTTGCGGACGACCACGACAGAATCGCCGGAGTTCTGAATGGCGGTGCCGTCCACGGCGGTGATGGTCTCCCCGTCGATGACCTCTACGCCGCTTGTGATGGTGATGGAATCCTCATTGGTAATGATGTCCGTCAGGCCGTCGGTAAGGTCATCGGAGGCCTCCCCGGACGCCTCGCTGGAGGCGAAGGCCCCGCAGCTCAGCCCCAGAACAAGGGCCAGAGACAGCAGCAGGGACAGCAGTGTTTTGAAATGCTTCATGTGATGCTCTCCTTCTACATAATAAAATGTGCCTATATTATAACATGGTTTGGTGAAACAAGGAGCATCAATGTAGGTACCGTGCAAAAGAGTTGAGATAGGCGCTACAGAAGCTGCCGGTAATATAATCCCCCCGTGCGGGGAAGTGCGGAGGGGCGGTTTTCCAGAAATTCCTCAATGACCTGGCCCCGCCGGCCGCTGTCCTCGTCCGTGAAGTACAGCAGCCGGAAATCGCTGGGGTCGTCCCGGCCTGCGATATGGAGCGGGATGCTGTTGAGAAGAGTGGAATACCGCTGTCGGTCACATTCCACGGGAAAGGCAACGCCCCGACGGTCGGTCAGGGTTCCGTGTCCTCCGCAGGCCGCGCAGCCCATGCTGGCCCGCACCGGGCAGTTCCGAAACCGCATGAGCGGCAGCCGCCCATAGGCTGCCAGGCCCAGGGGAACCGTGCCGCCCAGCCGCCGGAGCTTTTCCATGGGCAGCTCAAAGGAGGCTGTCAGGCTGGCAAGGCCCAGGCTCTCGTAAAAATCCACGGCCTGGGTGTTGGTCACGTTCAGCCCCCAGCCGCCCCGAACGGTCAGACCCAATCGCTTTCCCATGTGGATACCATAGATGTTCTCCGTCCACACCTCTTGCAGTCCGGCTTTTTGCAGGGCTTGGAGCCGGGCCTCCATGGATGTCTCGTCCCCTGGAAAGAGCAGAGCGGGGAGCTGAGCCGTCAGCCGCGGGCCGTATTGGGTCAGGAGCGCCGGAGTGATTTCCTCCACTGGCAGAAGCAGCCGGGCAAGGGATTCCAGGTGGGGCGTTTTTTCAAGCCGCGCGGCATCGGGAAACCTGGCCCACAGGGGAGAGGGAGGATGGGCCTTGCGGGGGACGATGGGAACCGGCCTGTAATTGCCCCGCTCCGGCACAGGGGGCGCGGCCCGTCGATTGTCCAGCACCTCCAACGCCTGACGGCGCATGGCGTTCAGCGCGGCGGCGGACATGGTCAGATCCGGGGCGAGGTGAATGCTTGTGGAGTTTACATAATATTGCGTGTTCCCGGTTTTCGCCAGGCTCCGTCCGGCTGTTTCCTCATCCAATGGCCGGGTGCGGGCTGCCTCCGGGATGGGGCCGGGGACGGTCAGGGTGTTTTCTCCGTCGGAAACGGTCAGACAGCTGCCCTGGGCCGTCATGGAAAAGTCCATGTCCACCGGCACGAGAGGCGTCTCCCGCCGATACAGGGCGGCCAGATTTCCCAACACCGCTCCGGCGCTGGCCGCGTCCGCTTCTGTCCGATGGCCGAACATGGCTCTGTCCCGTCGGCCGGTGAGATACCCGTCCGTAAAGCCGCTGCGGGAGAACACCGCTTCCAGGGTTTTCTCGTCATATGGCTCCCCGGCCCGGGCCTTTTTGCAGGCGGTCACGGCGGCGGCCACGTATTCGGGCCGCTTCATCCGGCCCTCTATCTTCAAAGTTTGCACTCCGGCCTGACGCAGATCGTCCATATGGGCCAGCAGGGACATATCCTTCAGGGACAGGGCGTAGTCCCGCCCGCCGCATCGCCAGTCCAGGCGGCACGGCTGGGCGCAGAGACCCCGGTTCCCGCTCCGGCCTCCCAGCATGGCGGAGAGATAGCAGGCTCCGGACAGGCTCATGCAGTGCGCCCCGTGGACAAACGCCTCCGCCGGGATGGACACGGCGGCGCAGATGGCACCCATCTCCTCCGCCGTCAGCTCCCGGGCCAGAACAAAGCTGTCAAAGCCCGCGTCCTGCAAAAATCTGGCCCCGTCCCGATTGTGTACCGCCGTCTGGGTGGAGGCCACCCGATGCAGGCCGGGCCAGCGCCGCTGAAACAGCCGCAGAGCAGCCATGTCCTGCAAAATAACGCCATATGCCCCGGCCTGGGCGATAAGCTCCGCCGTCTCCTCCAGCGCGGGGTGCTCGCTGTCCAGCACCAGGGTATTTACTGCCACATATAATTTCACGTTTCGTGCCCGGCAGTATCGGGCGGCCTGGGCCAGCGCCTCCCCATCGAAGTTCGCGGCGTTCTGTCGGGCGTTAAAGCGGGATACCCCAAGGTATACAGCCTCCGCCCCGCAGCGCACAGCCGCTGCAAGCTGCTCCTGTCCCCCGGCGGGGGCCAATATCTCCGGCGTAGCCATAAGCCAGTCAACCTCCTCCCATCAGCTGCTCCGATTATACCATCCCAGGGGCTAAAAAACCAGCGCCTATTATACAGAAGGGCTATAACCCGCAGCAATACAAAAGGGGCCGTATCGTCAGATACGGCCCCGCGAAGTATTGAGTTTAAGCGTTCAGGAAGTCCTCATAGCTTACCACCAGGCCAATATCTATCAGCATGGCAATGGTATCGTCGTTCTCATCCACGGCGGCCTCCAGACCGGCGTTGGTGGTCTCCTTCATGTCATCGGGAGCCATGGTGTCGGAGGCGAAGGCGTCCTTCACATACTGGAGATACCCGTCGAAGTCCTTGGAATAGCTGGCGTCAGGCTCTACCAGGGTGGCGCCGCCGCCCTCGCCGGAGGCTTCTCCGCTGGAAGCCTCGCCGGAGCCCTGCTGCTCGGCTTCGCTGACCATACCCTCGGTGTCAGCGGCGGGCTTGCCAGCGGCTACCCAGTCGGCGTAGGTCAGCATACCCACGTTTTCATACAGCACGGTGAGCTGGGAAACGGCCTCGATCTCCTCGATGGTGGCGCAGGCGTTCACGGTCTCCGCCACGGCGGCGGCCTCCTCCTCGTTCGGGGCGCCGGCGGCGGCATAGGCGTTCACATATTCCTTGTAGCCGTCAATGTCGTCGCCCTCTTCGGCGGCAGGCTCAGCCTCGGCCTCAGCGGCGGGTTCGGCCTCCACGGCCTCGGTCTCGGTGGTCTCGGTCTCGGCGGCGGTATCGTCGGAGCTGCCACAGGCGGCCAGAGCGAATACCATCACCAGAGCGAGAAGCAGTGCAAGTGTCTTTTTCATTTTGGTGTCCTCCTATTAGATGATGAGGTCATTATAGAACGGTCATGTTAAATTGTCAACAATCATTACAGATTTTTAATAAAATTGCCCGGAGACCCCAGAGTAGCCGTGACAAGGGGGGACGGTATGTGATATACTAAAAAGCTAGAAAGACGAGGTGTTTTGACGTGAAAAAAAGCTCTTTGCGCAATTCTGCCCTCCTGCTCCTGACGGCCCTCATATGGGGCGTGGCGTTCGTGGCTCAGAAGGACGGCATGGAATATGTGGAACCCTTTACCTATAACGGCCTGCGGAGCCTGTTAGGAGGCGTGGCACTGCTGGTGGCCATTCCGCTGATTGATAAGCTTCGCTCCCGACACGGCCCGGTGGAGACCGGCTCCCGACGGAATATTCTTTTGGGTGGCGTGCTGTGCGGCGTGGTGCTGTTCGTGGCCTCCAATTTGCAGCAGTTCGGCATCGCTCTCCAGGATGCGGATACCAACGTTGGCAAGGCGGGCTTCATCACCGCCTGCTACTGTGCCATCGTGCCGGTGCTGGGGCTGTTCCTTAAAAAGAAATCCCCGCTTCTTGTGTGGCTGGGCGTGGCCGTGGCTGTGGTGGGCTTTTTCTTCCTGTGCCTGATGGACGGGCTGGTCGCTGGACAGGGGCTGGGCCTTGGGATGAGCGATTTTCTGCTGCTTCTGTGCGCCGTGGCCTTTTCCGTCCACATTCTGGTCATCGACCATTTCTCCCCCCTGGCGGACGGAGTGCGGATTAGCTGCGTGCAGTTTCTGGTCTGCGGGGGACTGTGCCTGCCGCTGATGTTTATATTTGAAACTCCCTCCTGGGAGAACATCCGGGCCTGCTGGCTGCCCATTGCTTATGCGGGCATCATGTCCTGCGGTGTGGCGTACACGCTGCAAATCGTGGGCCAGCGGGGTGTGCATCCGGCGGTGGCCTCTCTTATATTGAGTCTGGAGAGTGTCTTTTCCGTCCTGGCCGGATATGTGCTCATGCCAGGATCCGGTCTGTCCCACTGGGAGCTGATTGGCTGCGCTCTGGTCATGGCCGCCGTCGTCATGGTTCAGCTCGCCCCCACAGGAGAACCGGCAGGGGAGGAGCTGACAAACAATGCATAAGCTGGTCGGCTGTCCTTCGATGTGCCGCCCGCCGCAAGAACGGAATTTATAGTAATACTCCCTCCATGTTTGACAGTGCCTTGTTTTTTCACTGTCTCTCATGGAGGGAGTATATTATAGAAGCTCTATACAGGCGCTTCGGTTATAAAGAACTTAGCCTTCGTTGGCCAGGGTGGTAGCCAGGGTTGCCAGGAACTCAAAGCCAACATCGACCAGGTCGAAGTTCATGGCTTCGGCGGTGGTGTGACCGTCGCTGCCGCCGCTGATGCCGGTGGAGATGATGTAGAGATCCTCATCCTTCTCGGCAAACTCGCCGCACTCCACGCCAGCGTGGATAGCGCTGAGAGTGTACTCCTCGCCGGTCAGCTCATAGAAGACCTCTGCGGCGATCTCGGAGAGGAGGTTATTGGCCTTCAGGGGCCAGGTGGCGATGGTTACGGGAATATCCAGGTCGAAGCCGCTCAGCTCGGCCAGGTTGTAGCTGATCAGAGTGATCTGCTCAGCCTGGAAGGTAGAGGAGCTGCGCATAAAGCAGGTGAAGGACACCTCATCTTCGGCCACGGAGACCAGGCCCAGGTTCGAGGAGGATTCCGTCCCCTCGGCGGTGGCCAGCAGGGTGTGAATGTTGTTGGGAACGGAGCTCATGAGCTGCACGAAGGTGACAGACAGGTCAGCGTCCAGAGCCTGCTCCACGGTCTCATCGGAAGCGCCGTAGGTGAAGGTGTACTCGGTCTCGGTGGCCTCATAGGACTCCTTAAACAGCTTGGCAAAGTTGTCCAGAACCTCCGTGGCGGCGTCCGTATCCTCCAGCACGATGGTGGCCTTGCTGCTGCTGAGGATGGCGTTGGTGGCGTTGCCGCCCTCCAGGCTTACCAGGTTGAAATCGATGCCCGCCTGGTGCAGAGAGACCAGAGCGTCAGCCATGGCTACCAGGCCGTTGGCCTTGCCGTTGCCCACACCGGCGGAGAGACCGCCCTGCAGGCCGGAGAACTCAAGGGTATATGCGGTGTAACCCTCAGGAACATAAACCCACTCAGCCTCATGGGAGTAGGTGAAGTACTTGCCGCCGGCGCAGGCAATGATCGCCCCGCCGTAGCCGCCGTCCACGTTGATCATGTAGTCGGCGCCCTCCAGATACTTAGCGTCCAGAGCGGCGGCGCCCAGCAGGCCGTCCTCCTCATCCACGGTGAAGATGAAGCGAAGGGGGCCATGCTCGTACTCGTCGGCATAGTCCATATAGGCCAGCATGAAGGCCACGCCGGAGCCGTTGTCAGCGCCCAGGGAGGTGCCATCAGCGGTCAGACTGTTCTCAGACCAGATCAGATCCAGGGGGTCGTTCTGCCAGTCATGCTCCACGCCCTCGTCCGTAGCGGCCACCATGTCGATGTGGCCCTGGAAGATAACGGTGGGCGCATCCTCAAGCCCCTCAGTGGCGGGGATGTACATGATGACGTTGCCGATTTCCTCGGTCTCGTACTCAATGCCTCTGGCCTCGGCCCACACGGCCAGATACTCGGTCATCTTGGTGGTATAGTGGCTGGGCCGGGGAACCTGGGTGAAGTTGGCGAACTCCTGGATGTAGGTCATGACGATCTCGCTGTCATAGGAGACAATGTCGGGAACCTCCACCATGTCATAGCCGTCCAGCTCCAACACGCGGTCGCTGCGGGATTCCGCCGCCATAGCGGGGATGCTGCAGCCCAGCAGCAAAATCGCTGCACATACAAGGGATAGCAGTCTTTTTTTCACAGGAAAAAATCCTCCTTCTATTATTTGACAACCATTATAAAAAAATATGATGATTGACTTTAGGTAAGTTTACCACGTCTGATTTTATGCGTCAACCAAAAACTGGAAATAGTTAATAGAGATTATAGCTATATTTCCGCGAAAAATGATTGTCTATCAGAAAACTAGACATTATAAAAAACCTCAAGGGCTGCAGAAGCGGCCAATGCCAGCCTCCGCAGCCCTTGGGGTGAGATGAATTTTTATTTCCGATGCTCCGCCTTCATGCGGCGCTCGTGATTCAGGATGCGCTTGCGAAGGCGCAGATGCTCCGGCGTGACCTCCAACAGTTCGTCGTCGGCCATAAATTCCAGGCACTGCTCCAGACTCATCTGTCGGGGCGGGACAAGGCGCAGGGCCTCGTCGGAGCCGGAGGCGCGGGTGTTGGTCAGGTGCTTGGAGCGGCAGACGTTTACCACCACGTCCTCCTTTTTGGGACACTCGCCCACGATCATGCCCTCGTATACGTCTGTGCCGGGGCCGATGAACAGCGCGCCCCTGTCCTGAGCGTTCCAGAGGCCGTAGGCCACCGCCTGGCCGGTCTCGAAGGCCACCAGGGAGCCGGTGTTCCGCCGCTTCAGCTCCCCTTTCACGGGGGCGTAGGAGTCGAATACGGAGGCCATGATGCCCTCACCGCGGGTGTCGGTCAGAAACTCGCTGCGGTAGCCAAAAAGCCCCCGGCTCGGGACAAGAAATTCCAGCTTCATCCGGCTGCCCACCGGATTCATCTGGATAAACTCGCCCTTCCGCATACCCAGCTTTTCCATGACGGAACCCATGCACTCGGAGGGTACATCCAGCACCACCCGCTCCATAGGCTCGCACTTTTTGCCGTCGATTTCCTTGAACAGCACACGGGGCGGGGAGACCTGGAACTCGTACCCTTCCCGGCGCATGGTTTCAATGAGAATGGATAGGTGCATTTCGCCCCGTCCGGCCACGTTGAAGGCGTCGGTAGAATCCGTCTCCGTGACCCGCAGGGACACATCCTTCAGGGTCTCCTGATCCAAACGCTGGCGGATGTTCCGGCTTGTGACCCATTTGCCCTCCCGTCCGGCATAGGGGCTGTCGTTGACGGAGAAGGTCATCTCGATGGTGGGGGCGGAGATCTTCACGAAGGGCAGCGGCTCCACCGCCTCCGGGG
>JAJQHT010000043.1 GCA_021199595.1 Oscillospiraceae bacterium | reverse complement strand
ACAATGCGTTTTTGATTACGAGAACAAACCATATGCCAAAACGGCTGACCAACGGAGAATAACAGAGACAGACATGGCCGCAGTTGATTTTACAAAGCAGATGAAGCGGGAGTATACGATTCTCTCGCCGGATATTTTTCCCACCCATATGGAGCTGCTCCAGTCGGTGTTCGCCATCTATGGCTACAAGACCGAGGTGCTGCATTACGAGGGCCAGCAGGTCATTGACCAGGGGCTGAAATACCTCCACAACGATATGTGCTACCCGGCCATATGCGCCCTGGGCCAGCAGATATACGCCCTGACCTGCGGGGACTACGACCCCCACAAATGCGCCCTTATCCAGTTCCAGACCGGCGGCGGCTGCCGCGCCTCCAACTATATTATGCTGCTGCGCAAGGCGCTGCACAACATGGGCATGGACTATGTGCCGGTGATTTCCCTGAGCTTTTCCGGCCTGGAAAAATATTCCGGCTTCAAGCTGACTCCTCTTATGATGCTGACCGCCCTGCGGGCCATTATCTACGGGGATATGCTGCTGCTCCTGAAAAACCAGACCCTCCCCCGCGAGGCAAACCAGGGGGACACCCGGGCCGTGGTGGATAAATGGGTCGCGGAGCTTACGGAGCAGTTCCGCCATAAGAAGGGCCTTTCGGGCCGGAGCATGAAGAAGAACCTCCGGTGCATGGCGGAGGATTTCCATAACATACCCAAAACGGACAAGAAGCTGACCCGCGTGGGCATTGTGGGGGAGATTTATGTGAAATACTCCTCCTTTGGCAACAACGGGCTGGAGGAGTTTCTGCTCAGCCAGGACTGCGAATACATGGTTCCCGGCGTGCTGGGCTTTTTGCAGTATTGCTTTGCCAACACGGAGATAGACCACGGCTACTACGGCGGCTCGAAGCTGGCCGTGTTAGGCGGACGGCTGGCCGGATACGTGGCGGATAAATGGGAGGAGGATATGCTGGAGGCGCTGGCGGATTACCCCGAATTTGCGACCCCCGTGGCCTTCGACAAGGTGCGCGAGCTTGCCGCCAGGATTATCGACCCCGGCGTGAAGATGGGGGAGGGCTGGCTTCTTCCCGGCGAGACGGCGGAGCTGATTGAAAAGGGCTATACCAACGTGATATGCGCCCAGCCCTTCGGCTGCCTGCCGAATCACATCGTCGGCAAGGGAACCGTCCGGCGGCTGCGGGAGCTGTATCCCGAGGCCAACATCTTCCCGGTGGACTATGACGCGGGGGCTTCCAAGGTGAACCAGGAAAACCGCATCAAGCTGATGCTGGCTATCGCCCGCGAACAGGAGCAGGAACAGGAGGCGCAGTATGAAGCGGTTGGGTGTTGACGTTGGCTCCACCACGCTCAAATGCGCGGTGGTGGATGAGACAGGCGCGCTGTGCTTCGCCCGCTATATGCGGCATTACTCTAAAATAGACCAGCGGCTCGGGGAGCTTCTGCGCCAGGTGGCGGAGCAGTTCCCGGGGGAGAGCATGGAGGTGTCCCTCTCCGGCTCCGCCGGGATGGGCCTTGCGGAGGAGGCAGACCTGCCCTTCGTGCAGGAGGTGTACGCGGAGCGGGTGGCCGTGGGCCGTCTGGCGCCCGGCACGGACGTGGTCATCGAGCTGGGCGGCGAGGACGCCAAGATACTTTTTCTCACCGGCGGCTTTGAAATGCGCATGAACGGCACCTGCGCCGGCGGCACGGGGGCCTTTATCGACCAGATGGCCGCCCTGATGGAAATATCCATCGAGGACATGGACGGCATGGCCGCCCGGCATGAAAAGCTCTATACCATCGCCTCCCGCTGCGGCGTTTTCGCGAAAAGCGACATCCAGCCCCTCCTGAACCAGGGGGCCAGGAAGGAGGACGTCTGCGCCAGCATCTTCTATGCCGTGGTGAACCAGACCATCGCCGGACTTGCCCAGGGCCGAGAGATCAAGGGGAATATCCTCTATCTTGGCGGGCCGCTGACCTATATCCCGGAGCTGCGAAAGAGCTTCGACCATGTCCTCCAAACGGAGGGCCTCTGCCCGGAAAACGCCCTGTACTATGTTGCCATGGGGGCGGCCTTCGCCGGAACCGGCCAGGCGCAGCCCCTGGACGAGCTTATCCAGCGGCTTCAGCACCGCAGCCGGGCGGGGCGCTATACCGCCTGCCCGCCGCTTTTTGAAAGCCAGGAGGAATACGACGCCTTCACCGCCCGGCACCGGGCGGCCTCGGAGGGAATCCGCCAGATAGACGCCCCCAGCGGCCCCATGTATCTTGGCATAGACGCAGGCTCCACCACGGTGAAGGCCCTGCTGTGCGACGGGGAGGGGAACATCCTCCGCCCGTTCTATACGCCGAATAACGGCAATCCCGTGCCTATCATCCGGGATTATCTCACGAACCTGTACCAGGATTTCCCGGATATAGAGATCCGCGCCTCCGCCGTCACCGGCTATGGGGAGGACATCATCCGCAACGCCTTCGGGATAGACCGGGGCCTGGTGGAGACCGTGGCCCACTATACGGCGGCGAAGAAATTCCTGCCGGCGGTGGACTTTATCCTGGACATCGGCGGCCAGGACATCAAGTGCTTCCAGATACGAAACGGGGCCATCGACAGCATTTACCTGAATGAAGCCTGCTCCTCCGGCTGCGGCTCCTTTTTGCAGACCTTTGCCGGAGCCTTGGGCTACAGCCCGGCGGAGTTTGCAAGGCTTGGCCTGTTCGCCAAAAGACCGGTTGACCTCGGCTCCCGCTGCACGGTGTTTATGAACAGCTCCGTGAAGCAGGCCCAGAAGGACGGGGCCACGGTGGAGGACATCGCCGCCGGGCTTTCCATCAGCGTGGTGAAAAACGCCCTCTATAAGGTCATCCGCTGCGCCAACGCGGAATCCCTGGGGGAGCATATCGTGGTGCAGGGGGGTACGTTTTTAAACGACGCCGTCCTCCGGGCCTTCGAGCGGGAGACAGGCCGCCAGGTCGTCCGCCCCGGCTATGCGGCCCTGATGGGGGCCTACGGCGCGGCGCTGTACGCCCTGGCGCATGAGGAGCAGCCCCACAAGGCGGTGCTGACGGCGGAGGAGCTTGCGGGCTTTACCCACAGCGTCAAGGCCGTGACCTGCTCCGGCTGCGGTAACCACTGCAATCTGACCATCAACGACTTTGGCAGCGGCCGCCGCTTTATCGCGGGCAACCGCTGCGACCGGCCCGTCACCGGCAGGCAGGAGCAGACGGCCCATTACGACCTGTACGACTATAAGCTCTCCCTCCTGGAAAAATATCAGGGCGGAGAGCGGGAGCCTGGAAAGCCCACCATCGGCATACCCATGGGGCTGAATTTCTATGAGCTGCTCCCCTTCTGGCGCACCTTCTGGGAGACGCTGGGCTTCAATGTGGTGGTGTCGCCCCTGTCCACCAGGGAGCTGTATCTCCGGGGACAGTACACCATCCCCTCGGATACGGCCTGCTATCCCGCCAAGCTGATGCACGGCCATATGGAGGCGCTGCTGGACGAGAAGCCGGACGCCATCTTCTATCCCGACATGAGCTACAACGCGGAGGAGGGCCTGGGCGTCAACCACTTCAACTGCCCGGTGGTGGCCTATTATCCCCAGGTGCTGCGCATCAATGTCCCCCGCCTGGGAGAGACGATCTTCATCGACGATTTTGTGAGCATTGCCGACCAGAAGCAGTTCACAAAGCGCATGGGGGAAATCGTGCGAAAATACTTCCCCGCCGTGCCGAAGGGGCAGATAAAGCTCGCGGCCCAGCGGGCCTATGAGGCGTATGACCAGTATTTCCGCGACCTGCGGCAGAAGGGGCAGGAATACCTGGATATTGCCAAGGCCCAGGGCCTGCCGGTTATCGTTCTGGCCGGACGGCCCTATCACATCGACCCGGAGATAAACCACGGCATCCATACGCTTATCTGCCGCCTGGGGGCGGTGGTGCTGACGGAGGACAGCGTCAGCCATCTGGTGCGGCCCTTCCCGGTGAACGTGCGGAACCAGTGGACGTATCACGCGCGGCTCTATGCGGCGGCAAAATTCGTTGCCGAAGCCCCGTCGGAGGCGAACATAAACCTCGTGCAGCTCGTGTCCTTCGGCTGCGGCGTGGACGCCGTCACCACGGACGAGGTGCGGGCCATCCTGGAGCGGAGCGGCAAGATCTACACACAGATAAAAATAGACGAAATATCCAACATGGGGGCTGTGAACATCCGTCTGCGAAGCCTGTTCTCCGCCATCGAGGACAGGAGGAGACATACGACATGAGAATCTGGATCGCGCATATCCTTGCGGTCATTGTGAGCTATCTGATAGCAAGCATCAATCCAGCCATAGAGCTTTCCAAGGCCATTTATCATACAGACGTGCGCACCAAGGGCAGCGGCAATCCCGGCTTCACCAACTTCTGGCGGAGCTTCGGAAGACGGTACGCCTGGCTGGTGCTTGTGCTGGACGTGGTGAAGTCCCTGGTGCCCTGTCTCGCGGCGGGCCTGCTCTACAGAGAGATGTTCGGCCTGTGGCAGGTGGGCGTCTCCGTGGCGGGCTTTGCCGCTATGCTGGGCCACGCCTATCCCCTGTGGTATTGCTTCAAGGGCGGCAAGTGCGTCCTTGTGGGCGGGGCCTATACCTGGCTGGTGGACTGGTGGGTGGGCCTTATCGTCACAGCGGTGGCCCTGATTTTGCTGGTCTGCTTCCGCTATATGTCCCTCGCCACCATGAGCGGGGCGGTGGCCTTCCCCATTGCCCTGGCCGCCTTTGGCTTCCAGACCCCCGCCGTCATGGTGATTGCCGTTATGGCTATGTCGCTGCTCCTCTTCCGCCATCGGGAGAATATCCGCCGGCTCATCCGCCACGAGGAGCCAAAATTCACCTTTTCCGAGTGAGAATAAGCGGAAAAGGAACCCCTTCACGCTGCCGACGCATGGTGAAGGGGTTCCTTCGCGGTATGATAAAGCGCAGAAAGGTCGTATTTTGGACAAAAGTCGTCATTTGTCCGCTTGTCTGCGACGTTAGTCTGTGCTATACTTATAGTCAAGAGAAAGACAAAATCGAGAAAGGCAAGGTTCATTAACTATGACACAAAAAACTGCCATCGTGACCGATACCAACAGCGGAATTTTGACAGAAGAGGCCGAAGCCCTGGGGATCTATGTGGTTCCCATGCCGGTCATCGTGGACGATGAGACATATCTGGAAGGCGTTTCCATCACCTATGACGAATTTTTCCAGCGCCTGCGGGCCGGGGCCAATGTCAGCTCCTCTCAGCCTTCCCCCGGCGACCTGATGGAGATTTGGGACAAGGCTCTGGAGGATCACGACGCGGTGGTGCATATGCCCATGTCCAGCGGCCTTTCCGCCTCCTATGAGTCGGCGGCGGCCCTGGCGGCGGCGGAGTATCCGGGCCGGGTCTATGTGGTGAACAACCGGCGCATTTCCGTCACCTTGCGTCCCGCCGCCCTCCAGGCCAAGCGTATGGCGGACGAGGGCGTTCCCGCCGCGGAGATTGCCCGCATCCTGGAGCGGGACGGCCTGGACGCCAGCATATACGTCACGGTGAACACCCTGGAGCTGCTGAAAAAGAGCGGCCGTGTCACCGCCGCCGGCGCCGCCATCGGCACTGTTCTGAACATAAAGCCCGTCCTGCAAATCCAGGGCGGCAAGCTGGACGCCTATAAAAAGGTGCGGGGCATGAAGGCTGCCATGGACACCATGATTCAGGGCATCAAAACCGACCGGGAGACCCGCTTTGCCGGACGGCCCGTGGAGATACGGGCGGCCTGGTCCGGTGCGGAGGAAGTGGGGGAGAACTGGCGTCTCGCCGTGGCGGAGGCGTTCCCTGATGTCACCGTCGAAAAAGACCCCCTGCCCATTAGCATCTCCTGCCACGTAGCCGAGGGCGCGTTGGGCATCGGCATCATCCCCCTGGTACCCATGGAGGGCGTGGAGTAAAAGACGCTTTTAAACAAATAAAAACAGAGGCTGTCTGTGGCGCAGCCTCTGTTTTGTGTTATAATCTGTGTTTTTCGGCTCTCTGGCTTGCAATATCATACACCTCGTCATCCGCCCGCGCGCCGATTACGATGACGACCATGTCGTTATCCTGCCGGACGAGCTTATATACGACCCGTATGCCAACAGAGCGCAGCTTGATTTTCAGCAAGCCGGTAAGATTATGATTTCCCTTGTTGCCCAGAGGCTTTCCAAGACCGCCCTCTGACGAAGGCAGAGGGTTTTCGCTTACCTTCTGGATTGCCTTGCGGACGATTTTGCGCGGATTGCCGTCCAGGTCTTGCAGGTCTTTCACAGCTTCCGGGATATATTTGACCTTCCAGCTCATTCGATGTCTACCTCGACGTCCGCCAGATTTTCCTCTGTAAAGCCAAACTGGCGGTCAACATCCTCCTGGGATACCAAGGTGCGGTTGAAACCTGCCATCCGCTCCGTCGCGGTGGCGAGAAGGCGGGCGTCGTTTACCTCGTCCATCAGACTGACATATTCCTCCGGGGAAAGGAGGACGCACTCGGCGGCATTGTTTTTCATGACGACCTTTGCGCCGCAGCGCCGAACCTCGTCAAAAATTTTTCCGGCCTGGCCGCGGTTAAAGAGCGAAATGGAAATGGTGTTTTCGATTGCGCCTAAGATGTTTGCCATGATGCGGTTCACCTCCTGCAAATAGTATACCATGGCAGGAGATAAAAAACAATCTATCAGCAACAAATTTGTTGTTGATAGATTGTTTTATATTCCCTGAATATTACAAAAAGAAGTTTGCGACGAACATGATACCGCCGGACACGACCAGAAGGACGCCTATGATGCGGTTCAGGGTGGCGGAGTTGATGCGGTTGGCTACGCGGGCGGCGAAGATGGCGCCGGTGGCGTTGCCGATGATGCAGATGATAAAGGCGGTCGTATTCGGCCAGCCGCCGAGATAGATATGACTGGCGCAGCCCACCAGGGCCACGAAGGTCATGATGAATACCCCGGTGCCGACGGAGTCCTTCACCTCATAGCACAGCAGCGTGGTCAGCACCAGCAGCATCATCTCGCCCCCGCCGGCGCCCACGAAGCCCGCGATGATGCCAATGACCCCGCCGCTGATGATGGACGACCAAAACATGGCCTTTTTTGCCAAGCTGGCCGAAAAACCGGTTCAGATTCGTCTGGGGGAAAAACAGGAATTTCATGCCCATCAGCGGCGTCAGCACGACGGAGATGTCGCCCAGCGTGTCATGGGGAACGATGTTTCCGAGCCAGCTTCCGAACAGGGTGAAGACCAGGACGGAAATCATCAGCCATTTGGCGTCCCCGTTGCGCAGGTGGCCGTGCTTTGCGTAGCTGGTGGAGGTCAGGGCGGAGGCAATCACGTCCGAGGCCATGGCGATGCCCACCGCCTCATAAGCGTCGAAGCCGCACAGCGCCACCAGGGCCGGCGTCACGACCACGGCGGCGGATATGCCGGAAAACCCGGTCAGAATGCCCGCGATAAGCCCCGCCAATATGTAGATGAATACATTGAAAGCCATTGAATGTTATGCTCTGGACTGCATATGATAGATGCGCCGTATCTCCTTCGTGGGGGTGCCGTCGGCGTTACACAGCACCATGGTCGGCAGCGCGGCCAGGCCGGGCCGTCCACCCCGCCGCCCGGCAATCAGCACCAGGGAGGGGGCGCTCTCGATTTTATGGGCCACCATTTGCAGGCGCTTCGGTTCAATGTCCGCGAGGCGCATGGCGGCGAAGATGTCCGTCAGGTATTCCGGCTTGTGAACCAGGCAGAAGGTGCCGCCCTTGCGCAACAGATACGAGGCGGCCCCGGAAAACTGGGCCGGACTCAGACCGGAGCGGGCGGCGGCCCTGTCCCCGTCCGGGGAGGGCTTGCCGCTGTAGAAGTACGGCGGGTTGCACACCACCATGTCATAGGCCCCGGGCTGGCCCATGCCGCGGTGCTGGCGTAGATCCGCACAGGCCACCTGGCCCTGGATGCGGTTGGCGCGGTAATTGTCCCGGCACACGTCCACGGCGGCCTGCCGCAAATCCACGCTGTCAAACACGGCCTCCGGCCGGGAATGGTGCAGCAGCACGGACAGCAGTCCGCCGCCGCAGCCCATGTCCATGCAGCGGGTGAAATCTACGCTGCCGGCGAAGCTCGCCAGCAGCACGGAATCGGTTGTTATTTTAAAGGCGGGGTCGTCCGTATAGACCGGCCCGCCTGACCAAAGCTGTTTCATAGAAGCTCCCTTCTGCGGAAAACGGGGGAAATATGGAGAAGGGCGATATGCAGCCGCATACCGCCCGTTCTGGGTGAGCGTCAGCCTTCCTCGATGGCGCTCATGGGGCACTGCTCGGCGCAGCTGCCACAGCTGATGCACTTGTCCTCGTCGATGACGTAGTGCGCATCACCCTCGCTGATGGCTTCCATGGGGCACTGCTCAGCGCAGCTGCCGCAGGAGATGCAAGCGTCGGTAATTCTGTATGCCATAGTTGTTACCTCCATATCCTGATGTACGATATACATATTAGCATAAAAATCAAAAAAATCAACCGTTACTCGCGCTTTTATTTCTTTCCAGCGGGCTATAATTCCCGTGGAGGCGATATTGACATGAATCATTCGGAACGATTTACCAAGCTGGCCCAGCAGGCCATTGAGGAGGCGTGGGACGCATCCCGCACGCTGGGCCACAGCTATGTAGGTACGGAGCACCTGCTTATCGGCCTGATGCGGGAGGGGGACGGCCTGGCCTGCCGGGTGATGCGGCGATGCGGCCTGGAGGAGTCGTCCATCACGGAGCTTGTGACGCAAAATGCCGGGCGCGGCGTTCCCGGCCCTCCGGCGCAGGGGCTGACGCCCCGGGCGAAAAGGAGCATAGAGCTGGCCTGCTCCGATGCGTCCCGGCTGGGGCACAGCTATGTGGGCACAGAGCATCTGCTCATGGGCATACTGCGCCAATCCGACTGCGCGGGGACGCGGGCGGTGGAGGCGGTGGGGGTTGACCCCAAC
>JAJQHT010000169.1 GCA_021199595.1 Oscillospiraceae bacterium | reverse complement strand
CCGTTATGATAGACGGTTCTTCCCGCAGCTTTGAGGACAACATCGCCGTCACTCGTCAGGTGGTGGAGTATGCCCATGACCACGGCGTTGTGGTTGAAGGCGAGCTTGGCCGCCTGGAAGGCGTGGAGGACGATGTGGTCGTCTCTGCCGAAGATTCCAGTTATACCCGTCCTGAGGATGTGCAGGAATTTGTGGAGCGCACCGGAGTGGATTCCCTGGCTATTGCCATCGGCACCAGCCACGGAGCTTATAAATTCAAACCTGGCACAAAGCCCCAGCTCCGCTTTGATATTCTGGAGGAGGTTGCTCAGCGTCTTCCCGGTTTCCCCATCGTTCTGCACGGCGCTTCCAGCGTTATCCCCAAGTATGTGGACATCATCAACGCCAACGGCGGCAAGCTGGTGGACGCCATTGGCGTGCCGGAGGATATGCTCCGCAAGGCCGCGTCTATGGCCGTGTGCAAAATCAACATTGACTCCGACCTGCGCCTGGCCATGACAGCCGGCATCCGTCAGCATTTCAATGAGCATCCGGAGCATTTTGACCCCCGTCAGTATCTGACCGTTGGCCGCGACTATATCCGCGAGCTTGTGAAGGACAAAATTGTAAATGTCCTCGGGAGCGACGGGAAAGCGTAATATGGGCTTTTTGCGAGAGATAAAACAAGCCGTTTCCGGCCACGGCCACGACTGCACCTGCGACAGCTGTATGGAAGAACACCACCATGAGCATCACGGCTTTGATACCGTGATGGTATGGCGTCTTGTTGCCGCCGCCGTCCTGTTTATAGGCGGGGAGGTGGCAGAGGGGACGCTGCCAACCGTGTCTCTTATCCTGTTCATTGTGGCCATTCTGTGCGCCGGATATGACCTTTTCATTGGCGCTGTTGCCAACATCTTCCAGCGCAAGCTGTTTGATGAGACGCTGCTGATGAGCATTGTGGCGATAGCTGCCTGCATCATTGGCGAAGCCGGCGAGGGCGCGTCTGTGATGATTCTGTTCCAGCTTGGGGAGCTTTTCCAGGGCTATGCCGTGGCAAAGGTGCGGCGCAATATAGAGGGCCTGATGGAAAACCGCTCCCCGGAAGCCAGCGCCGTCCTTGCGGATGTCCGCGCGGATAAGGGCCGGAAGGGGCGTACAGAGGAGTTTATCACCCATTTTTCCCGGGTGTATACGCCAGTGGTGCTGGGCATTGCTCTGATCATCGCCATAGTTTCTCCGCTTATTATGGACATCACCGTGGCGGAAGGCGTACACCGGGCCTTGGTGCTGCTGGTGATTGCCTGTCCCTGTGCGATCGTTATTTCCGTACCCCTGACCTATTTCGCGGGGATCGGCGGGGCTACCCGCCAGGGCATCCTTTTCAAAAACACCTGTGCGATGGACGATGTGGCCCGCACGCAGGCGGTGGTCTTTGATAAGACTGGCGCACTGGAGGGGGAGGGGCTGCGTGTTGTGTCCATCAAGAGCGACAAGATGGACGCAGATGTGTTCCTCCGTATTGCCGCCCATGCCTGCGCATATTCCAGCAGCATTTACGCGGAGGGTATCAAAGCGTCCTATCAGGGTGTCATATACATCGAGCTGATACAGAGCTTTCACCAGCAGGAGGAGGGCTTTGGAATCACCGTGGAGGTAGACGGCGTCAGCATTACGCTGGGCCTGCTGGATTTTATGCGCGACCATGGCGCAGACCCGGGCCTGGATGCGCTGCCGGAGGATTACTGCGTGTATCTCGCCATAGACGGCCAGTATGCGGGGCGCATACTGCTGGGCAGTGTGGCAAAATCGGACGCTTACGGTACCGTGACTATTCTGTCCTGGGCCAAGGACAGAGAAATTGCTATGATAACGGACGACAGCCGCGCTGCATCGGAGAAATTTGCCCGTCAGGTGGGCATAGACGAGTTTTATCCTGAATGCCATCCCTCGGATAAGGTAGCCCTCGTGAAGGAGATACAAAACCGCCAGGTGAAAAAAGGCACGCTGATGTTTGTGGGCGACGCGGAGACGGACGGCGACTGCATCCGTCAGGCGGATGTGGGCGTATCCATGAACGGCGCGGATTCCGACGCTGCTATCCAGGCGGCGGATGTGGTCATTATGGACAATTCACCCTCCAAGGTGGTGACGGCTATGGAGGCCGCGCGGCATACCCGCTCTATCGTATGGCAGAACATCGTTTTTGCCCTGACCTTTAAGGTCATTATTCTTGTGCTGGATATGTTTGGCTCCTGCCCCCTGTGGCTGGCCGTATTTGCGGACGTAGGCGTGGCTCTTCTGGCCGTGCTGAACTCCCTGCGCGCCTTCCTTTTGAAGGACACGGTTCTGCCAGAGGAAAAATAAACCACACAGATGGAAATACGGGCTTATTCCTTGAGAAACCAGTCTTAAAAGTATCAAACAGCAGGAACGAAAAACGCTCGTTCCTGCTGTTTGATTTTACCCATTTGAAAAATAAAAAAATCTTAAAGGTTGTTCTCTTTCTTCCTGACGGGAAATGTGGTAGTGTTAAGGGGGTACAAAGGAGGGGAGACCATGTATACCGTTCTGATTTGCGATGATGACGATGACATCCGTCATGCGCTTGAGATTTATCTCACCGGCGGCGGCTATCGGGTGCTTTCAGCGGGCAACGGATGGGAGGCGCTGAAGCTGCTGGGGGCGGAGACCGTGCATCTTATTCTGCTGGACATCATGATGCCTGTTCTGGACGGCACAGAGGTGCTGACGCTTCTGAGAGAGAAACAAAATAATGTCCCGGTCATATTCCTGACCGCCAAGGGAGAGGACGACGACAAGATTGCCGGGCTGGAGCTTGGGGCGGACGACTATATCACAAAGCCCTTCAACGCCAAGGTGGTACTGGCCCGCGTCAAGGCGCTGCTGCGGCGATATGCAACCCTTGGCGGCATGGCGACTGCTAATCCCTCTGTCCTGAGTATGGGTGGTATTGAGCTGGACGACGACAGCAAAAGCGTCACCTGCGACGGGGAGCCTGTCTCAGTCACGCCCAAGGAATACGACATCCTGAAATTTTTCATGCAGCACCCCGGCAAGGTGTTTTCCAGCCGGGAAATATATCGCAGCGTGTGGCGGGATACCCCCATGGGTACGGAAAACACCGTGGCCGTACATATCCGCCATCTGCGGGAAAAAATAGAAATTGACCCCGCCAATCCCAGGCATTTGAAGGTTGTGTGGGGCAAGGGCTATAAATTTGAATGAGAGGGGGAAATAGGATGAAATTTTTTTGCCAAAAACGATGGGCGAGGACGCTGGCTCTGATACTGTTCTGCCTGTGTACCGCTGTCAGCTTTGTCTGCGGCTTTCTGTATGACTATGGATTGCAGGACGATTGGTACGGCGAGACAGATGGCTTTGTGGACAGCGCCCTCTGTCAGGATTATATTCAGGACTGCCTGTACTATGTGGCGGATACTCTGCTGTGGCTTGGCGACCCCACTGACACAACCCTGGGGGCATACGGTGGAGACGCTTTTTCCTATACCATCATCCAAGTTGATACCGGCGAGGTAGTGGCGGACACAACAACGGAGAAATCTGTTTATGTGATGGACTATGACGAGGGGGATGGAGAGACAGAGGTCATTAATCTGACCATGAATCTGGATACAGGGGACATTATATCCGTGGCAGCGGCCACGCCAGCGCCGCTTCCAGCCGAAAATGCAAGCGCAAGCGATACCGAAGCCTATGAGGAAGAGGCAGAAGAGGGAGAGATAGAAATATATAGCGGGGATGAGGATACCGTATATTATCTATACAACGAATCCAGCTACATCATCTCCGGCTATGTCAATCTGCCCGTGGAGCCATATGACGGCTGCTATGGGGAATATTTAGCCTTTACTCGACTATACGCAGGCCGCGACTACTATCTGGCCCTGTGTGTGGGCTGCGGAGCAATGGCCCTTCTGGCCCTGGCGTTTGCGCTGGCCGGGGCAATACTGGAAGGGAAAAGCGGAAAGAAACCGGTCAAGCTCTTTTGCTTCCCCTTTGAAGTGCTGGCGCTGGGGCTGTATATATGCGCAGTTTTGCTCTGGAACATTCTGTGGGAGCTGACATTTGAACTGGTCTACAAGACAGTAAGCCTGTATGTTCGTTTCTCACTTTTCAGGGGAATGTTTTCGGTGATAGCTGTCGGCCTGGGAGGTTATATCCTGGCTACACAAATTGCCGCTAAGCTATTTTTGAGAAATCTTCTTCTGCGGCGTCTGGCAGGAAAGCTTCCGATGCGAATCATCCTGCGGGTGCTGATTGCGGCGGTTCTAGGGGTGCAGTGCGGCTGCGGACTGTTTGCATTCTATGTGGACGGGTCATTAATCTGCTATTATCTATACTGGCTGCTGCTGGCGGTGGATGTGCTGCTTCTGGCCGGATTCATCCGCTGGTGCAGGGAGGAGAAGTCTGTCCGCGTGACGTCCAGGGCGCTGGCGGACGGCAATCTGTCCTATAAGGTGGACACCCGCAGGCTGCACCTGACCTGGAAATCCCTGGGAAATGATTTGAACAGCATCGGAGACGGCATGACCATGGCCGTAGAGGAGCGTATGCGCAGTGAGAGGATGAAAACAGAGCTGATAACGAACGTCAGCCATGACCTGAAAACGCCGCTGACTTCTATCATCAACTACATCGACCTCCTGAAAGACGAGAGTCTGCCGGTGGAAAAGCGTCGGGAATATATTGACGTATTGGAGCGGCAGAGCGCCAAGCTGAAAAAGTTGACGGAGGACGTGGTGGAGGCGTCCAAGGCCGTCAGCGGCGCTATTGAGGTGAATTGGGAGGAGCTGGACGTAACGGAGCTGCTGGAGCAGTTTGTGGGAGAATACAGCGAGCGCCTGCAAGCAGCCGAGATCGAGCCGGTTATTCATATGCCGCAGGATAGCGTCCTTCTTCTGGCGGATGGCCGTCTGTTGGGACGGGTGCTGGATAATTTAATCACCAACATCCTGAAATATGCCCAGCCGGGAACGCGGGCTTATTTTGATCTGTCCGTCCGTCAGGATCAGATGGAGATTGCCATCAAGAATATATCAAAGGCCCCGCTGGACATACCCGCGGAGGAGCTGATGGAGCGATTTGTCCGGGGGGACAGCTCCCGCAGCAGCGAGGGTTCCGGCCTTGGCCTGTCCATTGCCCTGAGCCTGACAAAGCTGATGGGAGGCAATCTTGAATTAATACTGGACGGAGACCTGTTCAAGGCCCTTATAACCTTCACCATCGACAATATGCCGAAAAAGGAGGAGGAACCCACTCTGGAAGCGTCGATACAGAGCTGATATTTATCCTGTTATATACAAGAGGAGGCAAGAAAAATGACTAATAAAATCAAAATGAAGCCTAAATATCTGGCAATTTTCGGGATATTTCTCATTATTGTGTGCATATTTATCGGAATAAAAAAGAATGCAGGCGGAGATGTCAGTCAGGTGAGCACCAGTTTCACCGTCACAGACAACCACAGCGCAAGAGATATTGAAGCCGCCATGAGAGTTGTCAAGAGATACTTTCGCGCAGGGTTCACCGGCTGTACCCTGACCGAGCTTTGCTATGAGGGCGAGTCTATGGCAGAGAAAGAAGCCCTGTGCGCTGCCCAATACAACAGTCAGGACGCCATCGTGCTGCTGTCAACCTTTCAAACCGATGCCGCTGGCGGCGATGGCAACCTGGAGCCAAATGCAGTATACTCAAACTATCAATGGCTTCTCGTAAAAAATCCCCTTGGTCAATGGACCTTAAAAACATGGGGCTACGGCTGATAAAGCATAACAGCAAAAATGAAACAGAAACGCAAAAAATCCCGAACGCTTTCACGTTCGGGATTTTTGGTGACCTGGCGGGGATTCGAACCCCGGGCCCACTGCTTAAAAGGCAGTTGCTCTGCCGACTGAGCTACCAAGTCATATGGCAGGGACGGCGGGATTCGAACCCACTATATCAGAGTCAAAGTCTGGTGTGTTACCGTTACACTACATCCCTATGGATGCCGCCGTTTCCTGCTACGGTTGGGAAAACTGCCCGTACTGAAAAAGGACAGCATATAAAAATGGGGTGGAAGATGGGACTCGAACCCACGACACCCGGAACCACAATCCGGTGCTCTAACCAACTGAGCTACATCCACCATATTTATTCTCTTGGTACGCCAGAAGGGACTCGAACCCCCGGCCTACTGCTTAGAAGGCAGTTGCTCTATCCACCTGAGCTACTGGCGCATATACCAGGAATCTTGCTGGAGCGGGCGATGGGAATCGAACCCACGTCCCCAGCTTGGAAGGCTGGTGCACTAGCCGTTGTGCTACGCCCGCAAGCTGGATTATTGTAGCACTGGGAAGGCGAGTTGTCAATAGGAATTTTTGTCTGTAAAAGAAATTTTTTTAAACCGATGAATCATCCCCGCGATGTATAAGATGGATAACGCCGGCGTCATCCAGATTTTTCAGCACAGCACATAAAATGGGAAGGAGCAGAAGTCCCGCAGGGCCGAACAGCCTGGCGCCGGAGAACATAGCAATCAGCGTCACAATAGGGTGGAGGCCTACCTGATGCCCTAGGATGCGAGGCTCTATGATTTGACGAACCACGAGAATAACAAGCCACAGGGCCAGCAGGCCAATGCCCTTGGCAGCTGAGCCGGCCAGCAGAGTTACAATACCCCACGGAACCAACACGAGGCCGGTACCCAGAATGGGGAAAATATCCAGCACCGCTATAACCAGGGCAATCAGGACGGCGTGCTTTTGGCGGAGCAGCAGCAGCCCTACAGCCAGCTCTGCAAAGGTAATGCACATAATGATGCCGTAGCTGCGGCAGTAGCTGCGAAGTACATGGACGGCGCTGTCGCGGGCCTTAAGTGTCAGACGCTGCATCCGCTTCGGCATTTGGCGCAGAAGAAATGCGCTGATGCGTGAGAAATCCGCCGTGATGAATACAGTGGCAATAACGCATATAACCGTGGATAAAAGCTGGCCAGGCAACCTTGAGGCCCTGTTGGAAACGCCGGTTACGGCCTGAATGGGAATATTGGCCAATGCGCTGCTGATAGAGGCCAGCATATCCGGCAGATGCTCTGTCAAAAAGCCGGATGCGGCAGGGTCGGTTCGAGACAAGGAGCGCTCCAGCCGTTCGCCCATAGAAACAAGTCCCGGTTCAATAACATCGGTATACAGCCCCGGAAGATATTGCATCAGCTCCTGCAGGCCGGAAACAGCGCTGGCCGTCAGTGCTGCCAGCATACCGCCAAGGACAGCGAAAAACACTGTGAGGCAAAGGGCCGCGGACAGACCATAGCGCACATGGCGTTTGGCCGTCAGGAAGCGTATCGGAGGCTGAAGGAGCCACGCAAACAGAAATGCACACAGAAACGGCCATATCAGACCCAAAAGCCAGCGGCACGCGATATAAATGACGGCGGCAATGACCGCCCAATAGAGGGCGTTTACAATAAAGTTCCAACGCCGTTCCAAGTCAGACGTAGCGATTCGCTCCTTTCCAATCATTTCTTAATGTGGTTTTTTTAAGGTTGAGTTGTGTTTTGGTGAAAATTCAGAGGGCACAAGTGCGGGATTATTGTTAATTCAAATATTTTCAGAATTTCACTTGTTAAATTCGTAAATTAGCAATATAATGTAAGCTAATGAAGGAGGCGAGCAACATAGAACCGAAAAAATTTTCCAAAGTACTCGTTGCCAACCGTGGAGAGATAGCAATCCGTATCTTCCGGGCCTGCAACGATCTGGGACTGCATACGGTTGCCATATACAGCAAGGAGGATACCTATAGTCTGTTCCGCACGCGGGCTGACGAGGCGTATCTTATCGGCGAGAACGACAGCCCCCTTGGCGCTTATCTGGACATACCCGCCATTATCAAAATGGCGAAGACCAGAGGTGTGGACGCCATCCATCCTGGGTATGGCTTCCTGTCCGAGAATGCAGATTTTGCCCGCGCCTGCGAGGAAGCAGGCATTAAGTTCATCGGCCCCCCGTCCAATATATTGGACAGAATGGGCGACAAGCTCTCAGCCAAGGAGATGGCCATCGCCTGCGGCGTACCCATCATCCCCGGCTCTACTGTACCTTTGAAGGATGGCCAGGACGCGCTGGAAAAGGCCAAGGAATATGGCTTCCCCATCATCCTGAAGGCTGCTGCCGGCGGCGGCGGACGCGGTATGCGCCGCTGTGACAACGAGGATGAGGTCGTCGCGGCCTATGACCTGGTTCATTCCGAGGCGGAAAAAGCCTTCGGTAACGGCGATATTTTCATTGAGAAATATCTGGTCGAGCCGAAGCACATCGAGGTGCAGGTGCTGGGCGATGAGCATGGCACCGTCTATCACCTGGGCGAGAGAGACTGCTCTCTCCAGCGCCGGTATCAGAAGGTTGTGGAGTTTGCTCCTGCCTGGAGCGTGCCCCAGGATCTTATCGCGGCCATCCGCGCGGACGCTGTGAAGATTGCAAAGTCCGTGGGATACGTCAACGCCGGTACCCTGGAGTTCTTGGTAGACAAGACCGGCAAGTATTATTTCATTGAGATGAACCCCCGCATCCAGGTGGAGCATACCGTCACGGAAATGGTGACCGGCATCGACCTTGTGCGGGCACAGATCCTTGTGGCGGAGGGCTATCCTTTGTCCTGCCCGGACATCGGTCTGAACAGCCAGGATGACGTTCATGTAAATGGCTATGCCATCCAGTGCCGTGTTACGACTGAGGATCCGAAAAATAACTTTGCGCCTGATAACGGCAAAATCACCGCCTACCGCTCCGGCGGCGGCTGGGGCGTCCGTCTGGACGGCGGCAACGCCAGCACCGGCACGGTGATAAGCCCGTATTACGACAGCCTTTTGGTGAAGGTCACGAGCTGGGACAACACCTTTGAAGGCGTTTGCCGCAAGGCTACCCGCGCCATCAATGAGGTTCACGTCCGCGGCGTGAAGACCAACATCCCCTTTGTGACCAACATTCTCTCTAACGAGACCTTCCGTAAGGGCGGCTGCCACACCAAATTCATCGA
>JAJQHT010000112.1 GCA_021199595.1 Oscillospiraceae bacterium | reverse complement strand
AGTATGGAGGAAAACGTCTATGAACACTATGCAAGTGATCCTGATCGCTCTGTTCATCTACCTGGGCGCTATTGGGTCAATCGTGGGCAATACCATCGGCTGGTATTGCCTTGGCCGTCCGCTGATTGCGGCATTTGTGGTGGGGCTTATCATGGGAGATATGTCCACCGCCATGCTGGTTGGCATTCCTCTGCAAATCGCCTACCTGGCAAATGTCACGCCCGGCGGCGCGGTGGCCTGGGATCTGTCCTATGCGACCTACATAGGCACCGCCATGGCGATTGCCCTGAAGGGTACGGTCGGCGATGAAGCCGCGCTGATTGGTCTCGCCTTCACCGGTGCCGGCGTCGGCGGCGTGGTAGGCGGAACCATGTGGAACGTCCACTATGCGCTGGACGTGTTCGTCAACCGCTGGGCCAACAAGGTCGCCGCCTCCGGCAACACCAAAAAAATGTGGATGCCCAACGTCATCGGCGGGCAGGCCATCGGATTTTTGTGCCGCTTTATCCCCGCTATCATTGTTCTTAGCGCCATCCGCGTGGCCGGCGCCGCCGGCGGCATCGCCATCCCGGACTGGTTCGTTACCGGCATCTCCGCCTTTGGCAGCATGATGGCTGCCCTGGGAATGGGCATCATCCTTTCCTTCCTGGTCAAGAAGGGCGTGCATTGGGCTATTTTCCTTGGCGGCTTCGTTCTGGTAACATATTTTGGCCTGAGCACCATGGCCGTGGCCGTGATTGCTACCATCGTGGCCGTTATCAGCTACTTCGTTATGAGTGGCAGTACGATAGAGGAGGCTGCATAACATGAAGACCGTTAGTAAAAAAACACTCAAAAAGTCGTTTCTGAACTGGTTCTTTTGGAATGGCTGCTCTCAGCAGGCCGAGACCATGCTGGGCATGGCCTTTGGTCAGTCCATGGCCCCGGTAATTGAGGAGCTGTACGACACCCAAGAGGACAAGGCCGCTGCGCTCCAGCGCCACATAACCCTTTTCAACACCGAGTCTCAGGTCGGCTCCATCTGCAACGGCATCGCCATCGGCATGGAGGAGCAGCTGGCCAACGGCAACGGCAGCCCTGAGGCCATTCAGGAGGCCAAGGTGGCCCTTATCGGCCCCACCTCCGCCATCGGCGACTCCCTGTGGGTAGCCACCATCATCCCCCTGCTGCTGACCATCTGCCTTTCTATCGCCAGCGCGCTGACCTCCGCCCCCTGGGTGGGCGCGGTCATCTATATCATCGTCTACCCCGCAGGCACCTATTTCCTGAGCTGGAAGCTGTTTAACCTTGGCTATAAGGCAGGACTGGAAGGCGTTCAGCGATTTATGGCGTCGGGCCAGCTGGACCGCATCATGCAGGCCGTTACCATTTTGGGCCTAATCGTGGTGGGTGCTCTGACCGCGAGCTTCGTCTCCTGCTCCCTGAACATCGACATCAAGACCACGGCGCAGGTCTTTGACGAGGCCACCGGCACCTATGTAGACGGCATTATTTCCGTGTTCAATCTCGATAACCTTCTCAACAGCGTCTTCCCGCAAATCGTTCCCCTGGGCCTGACGCTTGGCGTGTATCGGCTGTATACCAAGAGAAACTGGTCGCCGCTGGCCATCATGATTTTGATCCTTGCCCTGGCCGCCGTTCTCACCGGCATCGGCTACATTCCCGTGATTGGCGCTTTCGTCTAAGCCGCGCCATATAACGGTTCATATTTCGCAATTCATAAGGAGGATTACAACCAATGGCTCAACTTGAGTATCTGAATAAAATTTCAGAGGTCATTACGAAAATCGACAAGGAACAGTCCGAGAACATCCAGGCGGCGGCAGATCTTTGCGCTGCTACGATTCATTCCGGCACGCTGGTGCATCTGTTCGGCAGCGGACACAGCGTACTGCCCGTTCAGGATGTTTTCCCCCGCTACGGCGGCGTGGTGGGCTGGCACCCTTGCATGGATCCGCGGCTGATGTGGAACAACGTAATTGGCCCTGGCGGCGCCCGCGAGCTGCTCTGGATTGAGCGTCAGGAGGGGTATATCGCGAACTTCCTGCAAAGCTATAACTTCCAGGAGGGCGAGGTCATGATCGTCTTCTCCCACGGCGGACTGAACGCAGCTCCCATCGAGGCGGCCATGTACGCCAAGGAACGGGGTCTGAAGGTCATCGCCATCACCAGCGGCGAAAACTATAAGAAGGCGACGGCCACACATTCCTCCGGCAAGAAGCTGGGCGATTTGGCGGACATCCTCATTGACAACTGCTGCCCGCTGGAGGATGCCCTGGTCGCCATCCCCGGGTATCACCAGAAGGTCGGCGCTTCGTCCACCGTGGCGGTCATCACCATCGCGCAGTCCATCGCCTCGGAGACAGCCCTGCGCTTGGAGAAGCTGGGCCACCAAATGTATATCTTCGTCTCCCCCAACGTAACGGAGGTACCAAAGGATTACATGAACGAGGTCTACGCCGACTACCGCCGCGCTGTCTTTGACAATAGCAATATGTAATGTCCACAGGCTTTGGGGGAAGGCTCAATGGGCTTTCCCCTGAGCCTTTTGTTTATGGGAATATCAGCCATGATACGAATCCTCAATTAAAATGAACATTTTAATGGTGGGTTCGTATCATTTTGCAAATACATAGAAAAAGGAGCGATGCAAAATGACAAAAGTCATTGTCACAGGTCACGGCGGCTATGCCTCTGCTATGCGGCGGAACCTGGGTATGCTGGTAGGAGAGCTGGAAGGGTTTTTCTTTGTGGATTTTAATGAAGAGGACTCCCTGGAGACTCTTCAGGCTCAGCTGGATCAGGCGCTAGCTCAAGTTGGAGACGACCAGGTGCTGTTTGCCTGCGACCTTGCAGGAGGCTCGCCCTTTCGCACGGTGGCGGTCATCTGCTCCGCTCACCCGGATTGGGCGGTCGTGGCCGGCATCAACACCTCCGCGTACTCAGAGATTTCCTTCAACCTGGAGCTGTCCGCCTATGAGCTGGCGGAGCTGGCCCGCGATGTGACCCAGCAGACCATTCTGATATATCCCCCCAAGGAATGAGCGCCATGGTGAGCTTGCTGTCCATTGCGCCGCTGTCGGCGGACAGGTGGGTCATCGTCCTCACGGTTGTGATGATGGTGGTAGTGTTTCTGAGCCTGTGGCTTCTCAGCGCCGCCCGCTCCTACGCGGAAAGGGAGCTGAAATCACTGTACCAAAAGGACACCGCCCTCTACCTGGAACGACTGGAGAACAACCGTCTGCTCCGCATGGTATTCCGGCGGCCCGTCCTATTGCTGTATCAGCTGGAGGGCCAGATGAAGCTTGGAGACGATGAGGCCATCCGCGCCCTGATTGCCCGGCTTGACAGGCAAAAGCTCCAGCCGCGGGATCGGCTGGCGTTTTATCAGAACCGGCTGTCTTATTTTGCCTCCGCCGGCGACGGCGACCAGGCCCGGCAAAGCCGGGATATGCTGGTGGATTTTCTCCATAAAACCAAAGCTGACCGCAAGGAGGGGAAATACAAAAACATCATTGAGGACGCCAACCAAATCATAGGGGTGTATGTTGACCGGGACACCAGCCTGATTATCCCCATGAAAAATCAGGCGGCGGCTACCGCGGATCCCTTGCAGCGGGGTATCCTTCAATACCGTCTGGCCAAGCTATATCATTTTGCCGGGGACGGCGACATGGTGCAGGTCTATTTAAAGCGGGCGGAAAAGAACTTGCAAAATACTTACTATTCAGCTATGATTAAAGAAGCAATGAAAGACCATGCCTACTTGGAGCGTCATTAAGGAGGAGCATCAATGGTATCGTTTGACTATCTTATCCACGATGAAATGGGACTGCACGCCAGACCTGTTGGTCTGGTGGTCAAGGCCGTAAAGCCCTATAAAGACACCGTCATCACCATTGCCCATGGGGACAAAACGGCGGATGCAAAACGGATGTTCGCGATTATGGCGCTTCAGGTGAAGCAGAATGAGACGATCACCGTCACCGTGGACGGCGAAAACGAGCAGGAAATCGCAGACACGATACGGGGCATTTTTGAGGCCGAAAAGCTGTAATCTCTGGAGACCGACCATGGGGAATATTCTAATTAAAATGGCGGAGATCAAGGATTTGTCCCCCTCCGAGCGTCATGTGGTGGATTTCATTTTGGAGCATTACAAGGACGTATGCAGCATGGGGATTGTGGAACTGGGCGAAAAAACCTTTACCTCCACCACCACCGTGAAACGGCTGTGCCGGAAGCTGGGAGTAGACAGCTACACCAGCTTCCGCATGATGCTGTCCGCCGCGCAGGACAGCTACGAACACCAGGATATTCTTCACGGCGACCAGGCCCCCATCAGCCGATATGACTCAGTCGGCGATGTACTGGAGAAGGTATCGAAGCAAAACGCCGCCTCCATTCTGGACACCAGCCACATCGTTGACAGCGCCACCCTGGAGACCGTCGTCACCCTGATGGCCGCCGCCAAGCAGATAGATTTTTATGGCGTCGGCCCCTCCAATGTGGTGGCTCAGGACGCCCAGTTTAAGTGTATGCGGCTGAAAATCCCCTCCACCGCCTTCTGCGACCGCGTTTCCATGCTGATGCAGGCGAAGCGCTCAGGGGACGGAACCCTGGCCTTTCTCATTTCCTATACCGGGGAAACCGACGACATCATCGAAGCCGCCCAGGAGCTGCGCCGCCACCGCGTAGATACCGTGGCCCTGACCTCCTCCACCGACAATTCCGTGGCCCGCATTTGCCGGTACACCCTCTGCGTGGACGCCAGCGAGAGCTGGGACAGGCTGGGCGGAATGTCCAGCCGTATCTCCACCCTGAACGTCATCGACGCGCTGTTCACCGCTCTGCTCAACACAAACTACGACCAGTACATCCGCGACATGGTAGACACCTGTGTAAACAATCGGAGGATGTCCACATAATAAAAACGAATGCTCACCGCCGCAGTGATGAGCATTCGCGATACCGCTTACGCCAAGGCTCCGCTGACCAGACGGCCATTGATAAAGGCCGCCCGCAGATTCAGCTCCTTATCCAGCACCAGCAGGTCTGCGCTCTTGCCCTCGTCCAGCGACCCGATTCTATCGAAGCATCGGATGGCGCGGGCAGGCGCTTCTGTCAGCGCCCGAATTGCGGATTCCAAAGGCATACCATAGGACACCACATTGCGCAGCTCATCCAGCAGGTTCGTGGAGGAGCCGGCCAGGGTGCCGTCCAGCAGGGTCGCCTTTCCATTTTTTACCACAATGGGATGACCGGCCAGGTCATATTCCCCGTCAGACAAACCCGCGCAACGCAGGGAATCGCTGATAATGCAGAGCTTCTCGCCAAACATTTTGTGGGCGGCGATAATGGCGGCGGGATGGACGTGCAGGCCGTCGCAAATCAGCTCCACCGTGGCCCCCGACATGAGCGCCGCCCCTATCACGCCCGGCTCCCGATGGAGCAGCGGGGGCATCCCGTTAAACAGATGGGTGGCGTGGCTGGCCCCTGCCTGAAAGGCCGCCATCGCGGTATCATAATCGGCGGTGGTATGCCCCAGAGAGACCGTGCAAATGGGGGCCGCCCGGCGGATAAATTCCATGGCTCCCGGCTCCTCCGGCGCTATCGTAATCAGCCGCACCTGTCCACCGCTGGCCTCGTTGAGCCGTGTGAACAGGTCAAAATCCGGGCGGCGCAGATTCTCCGGCGCCTGTGCCCCCCGTTTGGCGTAGGAGAGGAACGGCCCCTCCAGATGCACCCCTGCGCATTTGGCGCCGTCTGCCGGACGTTCAAAATTTTTTATGTTGTCCATAGCGGCAAACAGGTGGGCCTCATCCACCGTCATGGTGGTGAAGCAAAAGGAGGTAACGCCGTGACTCGCGTAATACCGCGACAGCACGGGAACCGCCTCCGCCCTACCGTCGCTGGCGTCCTCCCCCACGGCCCCGTGGGTATGCACGTCGATGAAGCCGGGCACTATATACGCGCCCTGGGCATCCCATCCGCTGCCCCCCTCGAAGCCGGAGATTACGTCAGTGAATGCAATAGAGCCTGCTTGAAACCGGCCATTCCGAAATATTCTGGCGTTGTTAATACGCATAAGACAAAACCCTCCCTGCTGCATTTTTCGTTTATATTATATTATTTTTGACAGCTCCGCACAAAACGATGAAAGCCTAAATTTAATAACGGCCTGTCGTTATTTTATCATCAAAAGGCATCGCCGCCAATGTCTGCGGGAGAATAATTTTTGTCGTTTTTTATCCCGCGTTTCTGCAAAACAAAGATTTTCCAAGTGTGAGGAGAACAGACTCTATGAGAATATACTGCACGGAGGACTATGCCTCCATGAGCCGCAAAGCGGCCAATCTGCTTTCCGCTCAGGTCATTTTAAAGCCGGAATCTATTCTCGGCCTGGCAACAGGCTCCACCCCGGTGGGCATCTATCGTCAGCTCGCGGCGTGGTACAGAAAGGGCGACCTGAGCTTTTCCCAGGTGCGCACTGTAAATCTGGACGAATATGTGGGTCTGCCCGCAAGCCACCCGCAGAGCTACCACGATTTTATGCAGCAGAATCTTTTTAAGGACGTAGACATAGACCCGGCCAGCACCTATCTTCCGAACGGCATGGCCGAAAATTTGGAGGAAGAATGCTGCCGGTATGAGAGCCTGATCCGTTCCCTGGGGCCGGTGGATATGCAGCTTTTGGGCATGGGCCGAAACGGCCACATCGGCTTTAACGAGCCGTCAGACGATTTTCCTATGTTCGCCCATGTGGTAGAGCTGGCAGAGTCCACAATTCAGGCGAACGCCCGCTTTTTCGCAGACCCAGGCCAGGTGCCTCAGCGGGCACTTACCATGGGTGTGGGAGATATTATGCGGGCCAGGCAGGTTCTGCTCGTGGTCAGCGGTTCGGACAAGGCAGAGGCGGTATACCGGGCCTTTGCCGGGCCGATAACGCCGCAGGTACCGGCATCTGTGCTTCAGCTCCACCCGGAAGTGACGCTGGTTGGCGATAAGGCGGCCCTCAACAGGCTCCTGAAAACAGGCATGACTGTGTGCTCCTGATGCCCGGCCATGAATCCCGCCGCCAGGCACTGTCCCCCCCTGCTTATAACAAACCGCCTCACACGAGCGCTTTCGTGCGAGGCGGTTTTTCCGTTTTCTGCTGATGTCCTGGTTCAGTTTACTGTGATGCTTCCGCCGGTGAAGGAGTTGGCGCCGGCGCTGTAGTAGATGATGTAGAAGCAGTAGCTCCCGTCCTCTGGTATCTCAAAGGTATAGGACTGCTCCGCCGTCTGGACGACCGCGCACTCGGTAGCGACGCCGTCCTGCGTCATGCCGTAGGCCATATAGCAGACCTCGTCAGTGGGCAGCGTCAGGGTAACGGTGTCCCCGGCCTTCAGGTCATACCCCTGGCTCCCCTCTGGGTAGAAGATGACCATATGACCGTTGGAAACGATGAAATCCTCAAAGCTGCCGTCTTCATTCACAGCAAGCTCCGTAATGCCGGTGGGTACCATGTCCATGGTGTCCACATCCACAAGGGTGGTGCTGTCCCGCACCGCCTGCTCCTTGGCCTCTATCATAGCCTGCTCATAGGCGACGGCTTCCTCCGCCGTCAGGGTGAACTCCTCGTTTCCGTTTTCGTCATAATAGGTGACGTTTCCATCCCTGTCCTCGCTCTGGTACGAGGTCTGGGAGGCGCTGTCGATAAGCTCCTGTATCTGTCTGTTCGTCAGGCCCTCCGTGGAGGCAAAGCCCGTCCACTGGCTGACGGCATAGGCCGCGCCGGAAAGGGCCAGCACCGCCGCCGCGACGATGGCCGCGACGCCCACCTTGGAAATGCGGCGGCCCCGCCGGGACGCGCCCTTGGTATCGTGTATTTTTTTCATAGTGACCTCCTTGATTTTTTCGGCGGAGACCATCCCCTCCTCCGGCAGCTCCAAATCAAAGCCGTCGGTGGTGTCCAGCATATCGGAAATTTTAATCTTCAACTGTATAGCCTCCTTGTGTCAGAATCTCCTTGAGCCTGGCCCGGCCCCGGTGCAAACGGGTCTTGACCGTGGCGGGCTTCATTTGAAGCCTCGCCGCAATGTCTCCCACCGGCTGACAGTAGTAGTAATACCGCAGGAATATCTCTCTGTCCGGCTGTCCCATGGACAGGACGGCCCGGTACAGTATTTCTCGCTGCTCCCGCTCCTCCAGGCCCTGCTCCATATCCTCCCCGGCGACAGACAGGACGTCGCCCTCCAGCGGCAGCTCTATGTTGGACTTCCTCAGGAACATTTTCGCCTTGTTCCGAGCGATGGCCGCGAGATACGCCTTGGCCTTGCCGGGCTGAACCCTGTCCCCGCTCTGCCAAAAGGCCACGAACACATCCGACGCGACCTCCTCCCTGTCCTGGGCCGTCATGGCCCCGCCGGTAACGATGTGCAGCACCGCGCCCACATAGGCGGCGTATCGGTCGATGAACCAGCCCAAAGCCGCCTCATCTCCCCGCGCCATCCGCCGCAGCGCCTCTTTTTCATTCATCCTGTCACCTCCCCGGCGATTTGTAACGGTACCGTTTTCACCTATCATATTGCAGCGGGCAGCTGTTTGGTTTCACAGCTGAAAAAATTCCGCACGTAAAACAGCCCCGGCAGGTGTTCCCCGCCAGGGCCGATGGTTGCAATCAAAAGCTTGACTTAATTATGCTGTTATGCTATTATTTTCCTCGAACAAGAGGGAAACGGCTCGACCTCCTTTTTATACAAAGGTACAAAAGGGGGTGACAACATGACGGTTGAGGAAACTATTTTACTACTTAACCTCATTGCTGTTGTTATCTTCGGAGTTATTAACATAACAAAGAAATAACCGGCCCCATTAACAATAGAACCGGCAATTTCACAAGCTCAAAACTTGAACGGAGGTTGACCGGGTCTGCCGCGAACAGACCGTCCCTCTTGTTTTTTTATTATAACATTTTTTGGTGTTTCTGTCAATATGCTCAACGTCTGGCTTTAGAAAGTCCCTGAAAACACAAGGCTCCCATTAGAAATTTCTCACCGTGAGAA
>JAJQHT010000330.1:1330-9437 GCA_021199595.1 Oscillospiraceae bacterium | reverse complement strand
CCCTACTATGACGAAGTTATCATCAAGTTCTATGCGGAGGAATCCACCCGCTATGCCGACCTGCAGGCCGGAAACCTTGACGCGGCCTATCTGACCGAGGCTACCTACATCAACTCCATCGACGCCGGCACCATCGCCGGTGTGAATCTGGTGAAGCAGGCGGCGCAGGGCGTGCAGGGCCTGTCCCTCCATTCCGAGATCATCTCCTCCGAGGCCTCCGGCGAAATCAGCACCGAGGAATATGAAAGCCCCCTGACCGACATCAACGTCCGCATGGCCGTGGCGCACGCGCTGGATGTGACCACCATCGTAGAGGCTCTGGGCGAGGGCACCTATGACGTAGCTACCTCCATCCTCGGCGAGGACAACTGGGCCTATCTGGACGTGGGTACATATGAGTACGACCCCGAATATGCCGCTGAGTGCCTGGCTGCTGCCGGCTACTCCGTGGATAACCCCCTGACCCTGACCCTCGTGGCTGAGAACACCGCCTTCAACACCGCCCTGGCGGAGGCCTGCCAGGCGTATCTCGCCGAGATCGGCATTAACCTCGACCTGTCCGGCATGGGCGATTTCGCGACCATCCTTCCCACCCTGCTCACCAACGGCATGGACGTGGCCATCGGCACGCCGTCCAACGGCTCCGGCACTGACCCCGCCTCCCTGCTGCAGCAGTTCGGCCCGTCCTCCGACAACGGCCTGATGCGCGTGGCGGACGGCACCTTGGTTGACCTGTTCACCAGCGGCTCCACCAGCCGTGACACCGAGGAGCGCGTTGCTATTTATGCTGAGTTCCAGCAGGAGATGCACGACCAGTACCGCTTCATTCCTCTCTACACCGAGACCAAGAGCTATGGTGTGATGAGCGAGCACGCGAGCTTTGCGGACGCGCTGAACGTCACCAATATGCTCGACGTGACCCTGCTCACCGACTGATTTTCACAGACACGCATAAATACAGACCCTTCGGTGCTTGCTCCACCGAAATAAAATAAACACAGCCCGGGCGGCGGCAGAAGCTATGCCGCCGCCCATTTTGATACTTACAGTGCAAGGGGGGACGCTTATGTTTCGATATGTCATCCGGCGTTTGCTTCTCATCATCCCGGTGCTCCTCGGGGCCATCGTGGTGATTTTTACCATCAACTATTTCAGCACAACCGACCCGGCCATGATAAAGCTGGGAATGCAGGCGAATGACCCTGTCAAGCTTGCGGCTATGCGGGAGTCCATGGGACTGGATCGGCCCTACATCGTGCAGCTCGGCAGCTACCTGTGGGGGCTTCTGCATGGGGATATGGGAGAATCCTACATATACTCCGGGCAGACAGTGGCGAGCCTTATCGCCGCCCGTATTCCTAACACGCTGAAGATCAGCCTCGGCGCTATTATTCTTTCCACCATCCTGGGGATCCCTCTGGGACTCGCGGCGGCGCTGCATCAGAACACGCCCGTTGACTATCTCACGTCTATATTCGCCATCTTCCTGAACGCCGTTCCCGGATTCCTGGTGGGCGTGGTGCTGATGATGGTCTTTGCCGTGCAGCTGGGGTGGTTCCCGGTGTCCGGCGGCGGGAGCTTCTCGCATTATGTGCTGCCGGTCATTGCGGCGGCGGTCGGGCCGGTGTCGCAAAACTCCCGTATGACGCGATCGTCGGTGCTGGAGGTCATCCGGCAGGACTATGTCCGCACGGCGCGGGCCAAGGGCATTTGGGAGCGGGACGTCACCATGAAGCACGTTCTGAAAAACGCCCTCATTCCCATCGTCACCATGATCGGCAACGGACTTGGCTCTGCTATGGCCGGTTCCATCCTGGTGGAGATGATCTTCAACATCCCCGGCATGGGTATGCTGATTAACTCCTCCATCAACAGCAAGGACTTCATCACCGTTCAGGGCTGCGTGCTTGTGTGCGCCGTGGTGGTGTCTGTCATGAACCTGGTGACCGACCTCGTGTACGCGGCCATAGACCCGCGCATCAAGGCGCAGTACGCGGCGAGCAGCAAGAAGAGGGTAAAGAAAACCGCGTCCCCGGCGGCGCAGGCGGAGGTGTGAGAGCATGGAAGTGAAGGAAAAAGTTCAGCCCATTGAGGAAGAGCAGCTGGAAAAAATCCCCAAAAAGCGGAGCTACTTCGGTGAGATTTGGCACAGGCTGAGGAAAAATCCCGTCGCGATGGTCTGCCTGGTGTTTCTGTGCGTGCTCATCCTGGCGGTGGTATTCGCAAACTTCCTCGCGCCCTATGATTATGCGGAGGCAGACCTGTCCCTGCGCTTCGCTCTGCCAAGCGCGGAGCATATCATGGGCTGCGACGAGCAGGGGCGGGATCTGTTCTCCCGGCTTCTGTACGGCGGACGGTATTCCCTCATGGTGGCGCTGATCGCCGTGGCGATAGGCATTGTGGTCGGCATGGTCGTGGGCGCGCTGTGCGGCTTCTTCGGCGGAGGTCTTGACAGCGTCCTCATGCGGCTGATGGATGTTATCATGGCGATACCGGGACTAATGCTTGCAATATGCGTGTCGGTTGCGCTCGGCTCGGGCGTTTTCAACACGGCCCTGGCCATCGCCGTCGGCACCATACCTATCATCGCCCGGCAGCTGCGCGGCTCCACGCTGTTGATTCGCAGCCAGGAGTATATCGAGGCGGCGCAGTCCTTCGGTGAGGGATATTTCCGCATCATTATGCGCCATGTTATCCCCAACACGCTGGCCCCTATCATCGTGCAGGCGTCCCTGTACCTGGGCGGCTCCATCATGGCCATTGCGGGCCTGTCCTTCCTGGGGCTGGGCGTGCAGCCCCCCACGCCGGAATGGGGCAATATCCTCAACACCGGCCTGGACTATATTTACCAGTTCAGCACCCGCTGGCACGTCATTGTGTTCCCGGCCATGTTCATAATCCTGACCATGCTGGCCTTTAACCTTCTGGGCGACGGCCTGCGGGACGCGATGGATCCCCGGATGAGAAAGTGAGGCGGCCATGAGCTTATTGGATATTCAAGACCTGTCCATTCATTTTATGACAGAAAACGGCGAGGTCAAGGCGGTCAACGGCATCTCCCTCCATGTGGACGAGGGACGCACCCTCGGCCTCGTGGGCGAGACCGGCGCCGGCAAGACCACCACCGCCCTCGGCATCCTGCGCCTGGTGCCGGAGCCGGGCAAGATCCTCTCCGGCTCCATCACCTATAAGGGCGAGGACATCCTGACCATGCCGGAAAAGGACGTGCAGGATCTCCGGGGCAATGAGATCTCCATGATTTTCCAGGATCCCATGACGGCGCTGAACCCGGTGATGACCGTGGGCGACCAGATCGCGGAGGTCATCAACCGCCACCAGCACTGCAGCGGCGTCGAGTGCCAGCAGCGGATGCTGGAGATTCTGGACAAGGTGGGCATCAGCAGCGACCGCGCGAAGGACTATCCCCATCAGTTCTCCGGCGGCATGAAGCAGCGCATCGTGATTGCCATTGCCCTGGCCTGCAACCCGAAGCTTTTGCTGGCGGACGAGCCGACCACCGCCCTGGACGTGACCATCCAGGCGCAGGTGCTGCGGATGATAAACGACCTCAAAAAGGAGCTTGGCACCGCCATGCTTCTCATCACCCACGACCTTGGCATCGTGGCGGAGAGCTGCGACGACGTCGCCATCATGTACGCGGGCAACATCATTGAATACGGCCCGGTGGAGGCCATATTTGACCACACGGCCCACCCCTATACGAAGGGCCTGTTCGGCTCCCTGCCCCGGCTGGACGTGGACGTGGAGTATCTCTCTCCCATTCCGGGGCTTATGCCCGACCCCATTAACCTGCCGTCCGGCTGCCCCTTCCATCCCCGGTGCAAGCTCGCGACGAAGGAGTGCATAGAGACCATGCCGGAGACGCGGGAGCTTGGCCCCGGGCATCTGGTGCGCTGCCACCACACCCAGAAGGACGCCAGCCCCAACGCCATCCTGGGCGACCCCGACTATACGCCGCCGCTTGCCATGGGCATTTCTATGAAGGATGAGGAGGCTGGACAATAATGGAACATCTGCTGGAAGCCAAGGCGCTTTCCAAATACTATACAACGCCAAACGGCCCGCTTCACGCTGTGGAGCAGGTGTCCTTCACCGTGGACGAAAAGACCACCCTGGGTGTGGTGGGCGAGTCCGGCTGCGGCAAATCCACCCTGGGACGGGTGCTGGTGGGCCTGCTGGACGCCACCGGCGGCGACTTCTTCTTCGAGGGGGAGAACGTCACGCACCCGGAGAAGAAAAAGCGCAAGGAGCTGCGCCGGAAGATGCAGATCATCTTCCAGGATCCGTATTCCTCCCTCGACCCGCGTATGTGCGTGTCCGACCTGATCGCGGAGCCGCTCAAGGCGCTGCACCTGGCCAAAGGCCCTGCGCTGGAGAAGAAGGTGCAGGAGCTGATGGATACCGTGGGCCTCGCGAGGCGCTTTTCCTATTCCTATCCCCATGAGCTTGACGGCGGCCGCCGCCAGCGTATCGGCATTGCCCGCGCGCTGAGCGTGGATCCCAAGTTCATTGTCTGCGATGAGCCGGTATCGGCGCTGGACGTGTCCATCCAGGCGCAGGTGCTGAACCTTTTGAAGGAATTGCAGATAGAAAAGGGCCTTACGTATGTGTTCATCACGCACAACCTCTCCGTTGTGAAGCATATTAGCCACGACATCCTCGTGATGTACTGCGGCTGCATGGTCGAAAAATGCCCCTCGAAGGAGCTGTTCGCCCAGCCGCTGCACCCCTACACGAAGGGGCTGCTCGCGGCCATCCCCATTCCGTCGCTCCATGTGAAAAAGCCGGACATCGTGCTCTCCGGCGAGGTGACAAGCCCCGTGAATCCCAAGCCCGGCTGCCGCTTCGCGGCCCGGTGCCCCCACGCGAGCGACATCTGCCATCAGGAGATGCCTCAACAGGAGGAGCTGGCCCCCGGCCATTTTGTCGCCTGCCATCACGCAAAGGAGATCAATTCGCTTTGAGAATGAATCAGTGGTACTTCCAGGGCTGGGAGAAGCGGAAGACCGAAAACGGCAAAACAGATTTTGTCTATGTGGGGGAGTATTACACCCTCCCCCACGGGCTGCGGCAGGCAAAGCTCGTGACGGGTCTGCTGACCGCCGGCGCGGTGATTTTCTATGCGCTGACGGCGTTTCTCCCCTCGGCGGGAGGGATGTGGCGGCCCGCCGCTCCGGCCCAGCTTTTGGTGATAGTCCCGCTGCTGTATCTCTGCATCGGGCTTGTGAATCTGCTGCTCCAAAAGGAGGAGCGGCTGACCTATCGGGACTGGCACTGCTCCTGGCGGCGGATGAAAAGGGCAAGCCTTTGGGCCGTCATCCTGTCCGCGGCCATGGTCGTGGTGGAGCTTGTGTATATCGCGGCCTTCCGGGACGGCAGTCCGCTGGGGGCGGAGCTGCTGTATCTTCTGCGCCAGCTTGTGTGTGCGGGTCTGCTCGCAGCCGTGCGGGTGTATATCCAGAAAAATCCCTGCGAACAGTCCATGTGACCCGGAGGGAGGGAAAGGAGTAAATCCATGTATGAACGCCTATTGGCGCCGCTGAAAATCGGCGGCATAACTGTGAAAAACCGAATGTTCTCCTCGCCGACGTCCCTGGCAGAGCTGGGGCCGGAGGAGCATTATTCCAAGGAAAATATAGAATACTATAAGCTCCGCGCCCTGGGCGGCGCGGCGGTAGTGCCGGTGGGGGACGTGATCGTTGACCTGGACACAGGCCGCAGCCATCCGCAGCAGGTAGGGATAAACGACCCCTCCGCGGCCCCATATCTCTGCGCTGTGGCGGACGCGATACACGCCGGGGGCGCGATGGCCTCGGTGGAAATCGACCACGGCGGTGCGCTCTGCGCCCCGGAGTTTATCGGCGGCAAGTGCGCCTTCGGCCCCTCCGGGTATATCGACCCCTGGGGGGACGAGGTCATAGAGATGACCGAGGAGCAGATGTACTGGGTGGCGGACAAGTTCGCCGAGGGCGCGAGAAACGCCCGGGACTTCGGCTTCGATATGGTCATGCTACACGGGGGCCACGGGTGGCTTCTCCACCAGTTTCTCAGCCCCGTCACCAACCATCGGATAGACAAGTGGGGCGGCAGCCTGGAAAACCGTATGCGGTTCCCCCTGCTGGTGATAGAAAAGATACGGGCCGCCGTGGGGCGGCAGTTCCCCATTGAGATCCGCATCTCCGGCACGGAGTATATCGAGGGCGGCTACGGCCCGGAGGAGGGCGTGGAGATCGCCAAAATGCTGGACGGGAAGGTTGACCTTATCCATGTATCCGCCGGCACGCAGCAGGAGGAGTATTCCGCCGTGCTGATGCATCCCGGGGCGTTCCAGAAGGATATGTTCAACGGCTACCTCGCGGCGGAGATCAAAAAGCACGTCAAGACCCCGGTGCTGACCGTGGGCGCGTTCAATATGCCGGACGATATGGAGAAATTCCTCGCGGACACCGGCGTGGACGCCATCGCCATGGGCCGGGCGCTGATCGCCGACCCATTCCTGCCGAGGAAGGTCATGGAGGGGAAGCCGGAGGAGATCACCCCCTGCGTCCGCTGCACGGAGTGCCAGAGCGGGATGATGAAAAACCGGGTCATCCGCTGCTCGGTGAACCCGTATATCGGGCGGGAATGCGAGGTGTTCCACCCGCTGCCCACTTATGTACACAAGAAGATACTTATCGCCGGGGGCGGCCCTGCGGGCATGGAGGCCGCGCTGCTCGGCGTGGAGCGGGGCCATGAGGTCGTGCTGTGCGAGGCGAGCGACCGGCTGGGCGCGCTGCGCTTTGCGGACAACGACACCTGGTTCAAGGAGCCGATGCGCCGGTACCGCGACAGCCAGGCGGCAAAGGTCATACGCTGCGGCGCGGAGGTGCGGCTGAATACCCCGGTCACGAAGGAAATCGTGGACGAGGTGAAGCCCGACGTGCTTATCGCCGCCGTGGGCGGCGAGCCGTTCGGCGTGCCGGTGCCCGGCGCGGACGGAGAGAATGTGATATTCGGGGCCTATATCACCCCGCAGACGGAGATTGGGAAATCCGTGGTGATTATCGGCGGCGGGTTCATCGGCTGCGAGGAGGCGGTGGATCTTGCGAGCAAGGGCCACGACGTCGTCATTCTGGAAATGATAGACACGCTTGCGGCCAACGCCGCGCGGATGCACCGCATTGGCCTGATGCACGAGATAGAGACCCGGAAGAACATCACCCAGGCCACGGGGATGCGCTGCACGAAGATAGACGAAAAGGGCGTCTACGCCCTGGATAAGGACGGGAAGGAGGTCTTCTTCCCCTGCGACACGGTGGTTATGGCCTCCGGAATGCGCTCCCGCAGCGCGGAGGTGGAGGCACTGCGCCCTCTCGTGAAGGAGTTTTACGTCATTGGCGACGCCCGGAAGGCCGCGAAAATCATGAACGGCACCCGCGACGCCTACGACGCCATTGTGACGCTTGGATACAGATAACAGGAGGTAGTATTCTGCGATGGAATTTACAACCGAACAGCTGACGACTCGCTGGGAGGATCAGCGGGCCATCAAAAACCTGATGGGCAAGTATGCAAACCTTGTCCTGCTCAACCGGGAGGGGGAGGTGTTCGACCTCCTCTGGAGCGAAAACGAGCCGCAGCTCGGCTTTAACGACGGCTGGTACCTGGGCGCGGACGCGGTGCGGGGCTATTACGACGCGTGCGTTGAGCGAAACGCCCTGGTGGCCTCCCTGCTGCAAAAGCGGTTCCCGGAAAAGCTGGGAGACAAGACGGCGGAGGAAATTTACGGCGTCGGCCCCTTTAAGGTGGAGCCGATGGCCAGCCCCATCATCGAGGTGGCGGCGGACGGCCAGACCGCCAAGGGCCTCTGGTGCTGCCAGGGAGCCAGAAACGACGTGGAGACCTGCGGCCCCCGCGCCCGCTGGACCTGGGGCTGGTTTGCCGTCGATTTCGTGAGGGAGGCGTCCGGCTGGCGCATATGGCATATGCGCTATGAGAAGGACGTTGACCGCACCTGCGGCCAGACCTGGGCCGCGCCCGAGGAGGCTTACCCCGCGCTGCCGGAGTTTGCCCCTCTGGGGGATTTCCAGTATCCGCCCTATACGGC
>JAJQHT010000330.1:0-1320 GCA_021199595.1 Oscillospiraceae bacterium | reverse complement strand
GGAGCGGCCTCTGACGGAGGCCCCCCGCATCCCGGAGCCTTACGCGAGCTTCGGAGAAACCTTTACCTATGGCAGGGAGGCGAACGCGGCATGACAGAGCGGGTCTATACGGACGACGAGCTTATCCGCCGCGTCTGGGACGTGGAGGAGATAAAAAAGCTCGTATATAAGCGCGGCGTTTATATCGCGAACGGCTGGCAGGAGAGAGAGCTGAAGGAGCTTTGGGTCTCCGGCGCGGAGAAGAAGACCGCCGCTTATGGCAGAAACACCGGCTGGTATGTGGGCATGGAGGCCATCGCGGGCTGGTATGTGAAGCCGCACGGCGCGGGGTATATGGCCTATGAGCCGGCCAGCACCGGCCTTGTGGAGCTGGCGGGAGACGGCAAGACTGCGAAGGGGCTTTTCTACTGCATCGGCCAGCGGACGGAGATTGGCCCGGACGGGACGGCGAAGGCCCTTTGGATCCCGCACAAGGCGGGCTATGATTTTGTGAAGGAAGACGGCCAGTGGAAGATCTGGCACCTCGTGGAGGCGATAGACCTTGTCAGCGAGGCGGGCCAGGATTACCGGGCGCAGAACCCCTATCCCGACTATGAAAACGACCCGGTGTTCTCGGAGTTCGGCACGCCGACCGTGCCGTGTCTGAGCCATGACGCGGTCTTCAACTGGTGGGACGATTATCCCCCCATGCCGGAGCCGTATGACACATTTACCGACGAGATAAGCTACGGCCCGGAGGGCTATAAGCCGCCGAAGGGCAAGCACTACGGCGCAGGAGAGGGGAGGAATTATCTGTGAGCGAGATTTCTTTGCATCAGCGCATCCAAAATGCCGCCGCCTCGCAGGAGGTGGAAAACGTCAAGGCCCGGCACACCTATTACCATGGCCGGACGGACGCCACGGGAGAGTGGGACAACATCTGGTGCATGGATGAAAATGCCGCCTGGGCGCACGCCTTCGGGCGTATGCGCGGCGGCGATCAGGTCTGGTTCGGCTCCGTGTCGAGCTATGACAAGATGTGCTTTGAAAACTGGCTGAACATCTATGAGGCCTATCCCGAGGTGGGCGGCAAGGATCCCCGGCCCCTGATGGAGGCGTCCGTTCACACCCTGGTGACAGACGTCATCGAGGTGGCTGCCGACGGCAAATCCGCCCGCGGATCCTTCATCACCCCCGGCGTTATCCACTCCCGCCTGACGGACGACGGCAAGCCCTATTGCAACGTCCTCTGGGAGCGGTATGGCTCCGATTTCGTAAAGGTGGACGGAAAGTGGAAGTATCTCCATGAGCACGTCTGCCCGGACATTATGACCTTTATGG